>JAGQTE010000084.1 GCA_020439175.1 Acidimicrobiales bacterium
CCGGGCGCCACGCCTCCTGCATCATCTCGTAGGTGACCCGGCCGTAGAGGAGGGCGTCGGCCTGCGCCAGCTGTTCCGCCCAGTACCGGTGCAGCTCCTCGTCCGGGCTGACGGCCTCGTGGTCACAGCACCCGTCGATCGTCACGTTGATCGCATAGCGGATGGGTCGCATGGGTCCTCCCGGATCGGTCGCAGCGACGATCCTGACACGCGGCCCCGGCGGCGTGGCGTGGCGTGGCGTGGGGACGGTGATCCACCGAGACCGACATCGACTTGGCCGGCGACGGCCTTCGGCTCGGGCGCTGCCTCAGCCGGATCCGGTGATGTGCGCCGCCGTGGCCAGCGCCGACGCCACGAGCTCGGTGGTGTCCATGCCGCCCGTCGAGCGTTGGCGGTTCCAGCACACGATCACCCCGTCGGCGATCTCAGCCTTCATGTCGGTCGCCGGATCCATGACGCCGCCGACCGGCGTGGGCGCGGCGTCGGGCGGCGCCGCCATGGCCACCCCGGCGCGCACCTGGCTGACGGTCACACCGCCCTGGCCGGTGAAGACGAGGCGGCCCGGCACCTGCGTCCCCGGCAGGTTGCCGCGCAGCACGCCGTGCGCCACGCCCGCGACCGGCAACCGAGGGTTGGCGCGGTGCAGGTCCGCCGGTTGCTCCATCACCAGGTCGTGGCGGGCAGCGAGGTCGCGAAAGCCATTGGTCCAGAGGTGGTTTGGTGAGGCCTGCACCAACGCGGGCGGCGCAACGGTGCCGGCGAGGCGGTAGCCGCCGAGTCCGAGCGGCCCCAGATCCGTGTTGCCGACGCCCGACATCCGGTCGCTGCGGCGGATCACCAGCCGGGGAAGCAGCGCCGCCTCGGGGACGCGCAGCAACACCGCCGTCACGGGCACGTAGGCCGCCGAGCCTGCGAACGGCCCCTCCGGCTCGTCCGCCGAGATCTGGAACGGCAGGACCTTGTTCCAGAACCCCTTCGGGCCCTTCGCCGAGTACCGGGCGCCGTAGAACGCGCCACCGAACTGGATGCCGGTCGAGGCGTGCGTCTCCACCTCGTACAGCTCGTGTTCGACCACGCCGTACGACCCGTCCGGCATGGCACCGGAGACGACGTTGGCGGTGTACTCGGCCCAGTCGGGTTGCGCCGCGCGCACCGTCGACACCAGCGTCGACCCGAAGAGCTCCCATCCGCGGGCCGCGGCATAGGCGCCGAGGTCGGTCGGGGGCCGACGACGCTGCGCGTCCTCGACGTCTTCAGGAGCGAACGCCGCGTACCCGAACGAGTGATCCGCCATCGACGGATCGTAGCCGTCGGCCCCGGCGGCGACGGGTCGACGAGCCGTCACCGTCGACGGCGTGGTGCCAGCCCGTCGAGCAGCGCCCGCACGCCCAGGGCGAACTCGGCGTCGTAGTCCGTGCCGCGCCCGAGCGTGGCGGCGAAGCGGGGCGCTGCCGTCGCCGGGACGGACGAGCGGAACGCGGCGACCGACGCCCAGTCCCGATCACCGACGCCGCCCGTGCTGCCCACCTGCCCGAGGGCATGTCCCAGGACGAAGGTCAACAGCACGTGCAGCACCGCTGCGGCGTCGTCCTCGGCGAAGCCGGCGGCGACCAGCCCATCGAGGGCCGACTCGGCCACCGCCACCGTCCCCGCCGTCATCATCGGCCGCGACGCCACGAGCACGACCGCGCCCGGATGGGCCAACAACACCGTCCGCATGCCGTCCAGGTAGGCCTCGACCCGGCGACGCCACGTCCCCGTGAGCGAGTCGAGCGACGGGTACTGCGCGCACACCTGCTCGACCACCCCATCGAGGAGGTCGTCCTTGTTCGCCACCCAGTGGTAGAGCGACATGGGTTCGACACCGAGGTCGCGCGCCAGGCGGCGCATCGTCAGCGCCTCGAGGCCGTCCTGATCGATGACGGCCAATGCGGCGTCCAGCACCACGGATCGGTCGAGCCCGACCTGCGCCCTTGCCATGCCTTACAGCGTATGCTTACATCGTAAGGAACACAAGCATCGCCCAGCCGGGCGACGACAGGCGGGAGCGGGCATGAGCAAGGTCGTGGTGCTGGGCGGCTGCGGGGGCATCGGCAGCGTGGCGGCACGAGCCGTCGCCTGCGGCGACTGGTTCGACGAGGTGGTGCTGGCCGACCTGCGCGGGGACGAAGCTGCGGCGGCCGCCGCTGCGCTGCAGGCCGACCTCGGCCGTTCGGGCATCTCGGGCGCCGGCGTCGACGCCACGGACCCGACCGACCTGGCGCGCCTGCTCGAGGGCGCCACCGTGGCGGTGAGCTGCATCGGCCCCTTCTACCGGTTCGGCGCGCTCGTGCTCGCCGCGGCCATCGACGCCGGCGTGGCGTTCGTCGACGTCTGCGACGACCTCGACGCCACCCTCGCCCAGCTCGAGCTCGACGACGCCGCTCGGGCTGCCGGCGTGCCGGCGATCATCGGCATGGGCAACTCGCCGGGGCTGGCCAACGTGTTGGTCCGCTACGCCGCCGACCACCTGCTCGACGAGGTCACGGCGGTCGACATCATGCACAACCACGGCGGCGAGCCCGACGAGGGCGCCGCGGTGGTCAAGCACCGCATCCACGCCATGGTCAACGACGTCCCGCTGTTCATCGACGGCGAGCTGATCACGGTGCGCCTCCTCGAGCCGAGTGGGCAGGCCCACGTCATCGAGACCGACTTCCGCGACGTCGGCACCTTCCCCGTGTTCCCGTACCCGCATCCCGAGACGATCACGCTCCCCCGCCACCTCCCCGGGCTGCGACGCACCACGAACATGGGCGTCGTGTTCCCGCTCGCCTACTTCGAGCACACGATGGCCGTCGTGCGCCAAGGCCTGGCGGAGCACCCGCACGCCGCCATCGCCGACCTGCCGGTCGACGACTGGGTGGCCGAGATCCTGGCCGCACGCCCGCGCCTGCTCGCCGAGGCCGGCGTCACCGAGCCCGCCGGCTGCCTGAAGATCATCGTCCGGGGCACGTCGGACGGCGCCGAGCACACCTACGTGTTCTCGCTCTCGTCGGCGGGCGGCGCCGGCGCCGGCGAGGGCACGGGCATCCCGGCGGCGCTCGGTGCCGTCCTGCTGGCCCGCGGGAGCGTCGACACCCCCGGCGTGCATCCGCCGGAGGCCGTGGTCGATCCGCTCGAGCTGATGGCCCTCGCCGGCGAGGTGATCGGGCACTTCGGCATCGCCGGCGATGGCACCGGCGGCGTCCCGATCCACATCGAGCACGTGCTCCCCGACGGCACCTCGGAAGTCATCGAGCTCGCCTTGTGAAGTTCGTCACACCATGACCTCCGCCTTCAGCGACAAGCAGCGCGCGTCGTTCCCCTGACCTGCAACATCATGGGATCGCCTGATCTGGGCCGTTCGGCCTACGTCCAACGGGGCGAATGGCGTTCAAGGCCTGCGTTTTCAACGCCGAAGTACAACCCATGACCACCTCCACCCTCACCCCCGCGACCGGCGTGACCGCCCGCCGATCGCCCCGGCGCCGCAGCCGCCTCTGGCGCGTCGGCGCACTCGTCGTCGCCATGGGCCTGCTCCTCACGGCCTGCAACGAACAAGAAGCCCGCATGACGGAGCTCACCCGCGACGCCCGCGCCGCGGTGGGCCTGCCGATGTTCCAGGACAACGGCCCGCTCTACCAGAAGGCGATGGCCTGGGCGCAGCAGATGGCCGCCAACGGTGGCATCAGCCACTCGGACCTGGCGGCGGGGAACCCCTACAACTGGAAGCTGCTGGGCGAGAACGTCGGCATGGGCTGCGGCGTCAGCATCGATGCCATCCACAACGCCCTGATGAACTCGCCGGGCCACCGGGCCAACCTCTTGAACTCCAAGTACAACCACTGGGCCGTCGCCGTGTTCACGGACAGCCGGGGCTGCATGTGGGTCGTGCAGGAGTTCATGCAGCTCTGATCGACCGGAGACCAAGCACCGGCATCACGACCGGGGGCGTGCGGGGCGGGCTCGATCGAGCCCGCCCCGGTCGCGTCCCAGGTCAGGCCGAGGCGGCGTCGATCGACCGCTGGAGCCGCGTCTGCAGGACCGTCGTCGTGACGTCGCCGCGGGTGCGCTCGAGGACGGCGCGCAAGGCGTCGAGCGTGCGCCGGAGCCCGGCCGTGATGGCGTCCGGGTAGTCGACGCGCACCAGCGCGTCGTAGGCGTCGTCCATGACGCCGAGCAGCTCTTCGCCGCGGGCCAGATCGCCGCCGCGCAGGCGATCGAGCAGGTGCCGTCGCAGCTCGCTCGCCGCCTCGGCGAGCCCTTTCATCCACGCCACGGCCCCGACGGCCAGCTCGTCTGGGCCGGGCAGCTCCTCGTCGCGAACGAAGGCCAGGACCAGTCGCGCCTCGACGAACTCCTTCTCGGCGTCGGCGAGGAAGCCGGCGTGCACCAACGCAGGAAACGGCGCCAGCGCCGCCTGCGCCGCCCGGATCTCGTGCTCCGACTCCGCCAGCAGCAGCTCGGCGCGGTCGAACTCGAGCCGGTGCGTCGCACGGATCGAACTGCCGGCGGCCCGGGTGGCGCGACGGCAGGCGGGCAGCCCCGCCTCGCGGGCGGCATGCGCCGCGTCGAGGTCACCGGTCACGGTGGCGATGACGGCGTCGAGACGCTCACGTCGCGACGAGGCACCGGAGCCGGCGTCGACCGACGTCATGCGCCAGGTCCGTCGATCAGTTGGCCGAGCGCTGCAGGACGAGCACGGGTCGCTCGTCGACGGCGTCGGACTCGTGCACCTGCGGCAGGTACCGCACCTTCGCCTGCCGCTCGGCGGCCATCTTCTGCATGCGGACCAGCAGGGCCACATAGGCACCGGTGAGCGCCAACCCGACGACGGCCGTGGCCACGAAGATCCCGCCGACGACGAGCGCCAGCAGCAGCGACACCGAGGTGCCGCCTGCCAACGAGAGCAGGACGTCCCGGCGCCGCTTGTGGACCTGCCGACGGTTCATGCGGTTCGGCGAGCCGTAGGGCACCGACCGCGCCTGCGGCGATCTGCCGCCGCCGTCGACGACGGCCAGCCCGGAGCGTGCTGGCGAGGTGCGCGCCAGCACCGTCAGGTGGTTGCTGAACGCCGAGATGGAATTGGTCCCCCGTTGCCCGGTGCGAGACCGGAGCCAGCTGATCCCCACGCCGGCCCACATCGCACCGAGGATGAGCAGAATCACGTATGCCACGCTCCTGCTTTCCTTTGCTGTCGGGTGACGATAGTCACGTCGGGTGCCTGGATGGTGGACCTGAGGGCACCGAAACCCGGCCTCCAGCAGCTCCACCCGCTTGTTACATTCCTACTACGAAATCAACAGGTTCGCCACCTTCAGCTGGGTGGGGTCACCATCGCGTTCGCAGGGAGTGGCACGTCAGGGACGCTGCGTCGAGGTCAGCTCTCGAAGCCGGCGTCGCCCAGGGCGTCGTCGATCGCCGCCTCGATCGAGGACGCCGACAGGTGGTCGGCATGCTCGGTGGCACCCGATGCCAGGAACGCCTCACGTCGGTAGGGGCCGGAGCGGCCGCCCGTCTTCTCCCACAGGGTCACGTCGCCGATGACCATCGACCGGTCGGCCGACTTGCACATGTCGTAGATGGTCAAGCAGGCGATGGAGCAGGCCGTCAGCGCCTCCATCTCGACGCCGGTGCGGTCGATGGTGTCGACCTGAGCCTCGACCTCGACGTAGGTGTCCTCGATGCGGAAGTTCACGAGCACCGACCCGACGAGCAACGGGTGGCACAGCGGGATGAGGTCGGGCGTGCGCTTGGCCGCCTGGATGCCCGCCACCCGCGCCACGGCGAGCACGTCGCCCTTGCTGATGGCTCCCCGGGCCACGAGCGCCGTGGTCTCCGGCTGCATGAAGACCTTGCCTCGGGCCGTCGCCCGCCGGTGCGAGGCCTCCTTCGGCGTGACGTCGACCATGCGCGCACGGCCGAGGGGGTCGAGGTGGGTGAGTCCGCGGTCGGGCATGGCGACCAAGTGTAGGAGCCGGACGGCGACGGTGAGTCAGCCGCCGATCTGGCTCATCGATCTGCTCGGACGGACGAACACCGGCTGGGCGATGTGGTGGCCGGCCCACTTGTCGGCGACGGCGCCGCGGATGGCGGCGGCGATCGCCGCATCCGTCGACGCCGCATCTGCAGCGTCGTCGCGCACGACCCGGCGGAGATCGACCTCGTCGAGCGCGAACAGGCACGACCGCAACCGCCCTTCGGCGGTGAGGCGGATCCGGTCGCACCGGTCGCAGAACGCGTCCGTGACGCTGGCGATGACGCCGACGGCGCCCCGGCCGTCGGCGTAGTGGCGGCGCGCCGCCGGCTCGTGACCGCGCGCCTCGGCAGGCGCCAACCCGAAGGCGGCGTCGAGGCGCGCCACGATCTCGGCGGCGGGCACGACGGCCTCCACGTCCCACGTGCCGTCGCCGTCGAGCGGCATGAACTCGATGAAGCGCACCTCGGCGCCGACCTCGCGCCCGTACGCCGCGAGCGCTTCGATCTCGTCGTCGTTCACGCCGCGCACGATGACGGCGTTGAGCTTCACCGGCTGCAGACCTGCAGCGACCGCCGCATCGACGCCGGCCAGCACGCGCTCGAGGTCGTCCCGCCGCGTGATGGCGGCGAAGCGATCAGGCTGCAGCGTGTCGAGCGAGATGTTCACCCGGTGCAGGCCGGCCGCCGCCAGGTCAGCCGCCTGCGACGCCAGCGTGGCGCCGTTGGTCGTCAGCGCCACATCGACGCCGAGCCGCGCCAGCTTGGCGACGAGCACGGGCAGGTGCGAGCGCACGGTCGGCTCGCCGCCCGTGATGCGGATCGAGGTGATGCCGAGCTCGGTGACGGCGACGCGGGCGATGCGCTCGATCTCCTCGTAGGTCAGCAGCTCGGGTCGGGGCAGCCACTGCATCCCTTCGGTCGGCATGCAATAGGTGCAGCGGAAGTTGCACCGGTCGGTGATCGAGATGCGCAGGTCGGTGTGCACCCGGCCGAAGCCGTCGATGAGCGGGCCCGTGGCTGCGGGCGGCGTCATGGCGTCACGCGCCGCGCCTCGGAGGCGGCGACATCGTCGTCGCGCCCGCCGACCGGCGGCGGCCCGATCGGATCGCTGACGCGTGCGGCGTCCAGGGCCGTGCGCAGGAGGGTGAGGTCGGCATCGAAGCCGGGGTTGCGCACGAACGGCCCGCTGCGGGGCAACGCCAAACGCAGGGGGCTGCCGGCGACGACGAGCTCGACGGTGCGGACACCGAGCACGCGGCGCTCCCGCAGGTCGTCGATGGACCACCACGGCACCAGGCGGCCACGCGACGCCAACCCGTCGACGTGGACCTCGATGCTCTCGTGGCGTCGCACGATGGCGTCGAACCCGGCCAGCAGCAGGCCGGACACGATCACGACCATCACCACGATGGCGTGGTCGTCCCCGGGCAGCAGGGGCACCAGCGCCAGCATCGGCGTGGCGAACAGCGCCCAGCCCAGCACGCTGGCGCGCCGCTGCGCGCGCGTGCGCCGGATGATGAAGACCTCGTCCGACCGGTCGGCCGGCACCGGCGACCCGGGTGCAGCCATGGCGCTCAGGCTACGTGGGAAGGACCAGGACCTCCACCTGCGACCCGGCGAGCACACCGGACCCGTCGGGAAGCACGGCCAGCGCCTGTGCCCCGGCCATCGCCGCCAGCTGGTGGCTGCCCTGCCCCGCCGCCGGCATCACCGTGAGCGTGCCGTCGGGAGCGGCCTCGGTTCGGACACGCACCAGGTGCACCTTGCCGTCGGGACGCCTCGCCAGGTCGGCGCCGGCCGTGGCCAGGACCGGTGCCGGCACCTGCGCCGCACCGGGCCAGCCGGCGAGGCGCCGCAACGCCGGGCGGCCGAACAGCTCGAACGACACCAGGGACGACACCGGGTTCCCCGGCAGCCCGAGCACGGGCACCGGCCGGCCGTCGCCGCCGTCCACGACCCCGAACGCCAGCGGCTTCGCCGGCCTGATGGCCACCTGCATCCAGCGCATGGCACCGAGCCGGTCGAGCACGACCTTGACGTAGTCGAAGTCGCCCATGCTGACGCCGCCGGAGGTGATGAGCAGGTCGCACCGCTGCACCCCCTGCTCGATCGCTGCCGTCACGAGCGCCTCGTCATCGGCCACGAGTCCGAGATCGACCGGCACGGCGCCGGCGAGCTCGATCGCCGCGCACAACGCCACCCGGTTCGAGTCGCGGATCTGACCGGGTGCCAACGGCCGGCCAGCCTCCACCAGCTCGTCGCCCGTCGACAGCACACCCACGACCGGGCGCGGGATGACGTCGACCGTGTCGGCGCCGACGCTGGCGAGCACCCCGAGGTGCGCGGCACCGAGCACGGTGGGCGGCTCGAGCACCACCGAGCCGGCTGTCACGTCGTCGCCGGCTCGCCGCAGGTGCTGCCCCGCCGCCACCTCGGCGTGCACGGCCACGCGCTCGGCACCCGCCACACCACCCGCCACCAGCTCGGTCGCCTCGACCATCACCACGGCGTCGGCGCCGTCGGGCACCGGAGCACCGGTCATGATGCGCACGGCCGTGCCCGCCTCGACGGCCGTCGACGGCGCCTGACCCGCGGCCACCGTGTCCACCACGCGCAACACCACCGGACCGTCCGGCGATGCCCCCCGGGTGTCGTGCGCCCGTACGGCGAACCCGTCCATGGCCGAGTTGTCGAACGGCGGCACGTCGTCGGGCGCCACCACCGCCGTCGCCAGCACGCACCCCCGGGCGTCCGCCAGGGGCACGGCGCGGGCGGCAAGCGTGACGCACCCCGCCAGGACCGTGGCGCGCGCCTCGTCGAGCGAGATCACCCGTCGAGCCAGCCCCGCTCACGCACCAGGTCGCTCAGGAACGCCCGGAACTCCGGACCGAGGTCGTCACGCTCGATCGCCAGCTCGACCGTGGCGCGCAGGTAGTCGATCTTCTTGCCGGTGTCGTAGCGCCCTTCGACGAACGTGAAGCCGTACACCGTCTGCGCGGCCAGCAGCATGCCGATGGCATCGGTCAGCTGGATCTCGCCGCCGACACCCGGCTGGACGCGCTCGAGCATGTCGAAGATCTCCGGCGTGAACACGTAGCGACCGACGACACCGAGGTTCGACGGCGCTTCGGCCGGCTGGGGCTTCTCGACGATGTCGAGGATGCGCACCAACTGGTCGGCGACCCGTTCGGGCTTGACGCAGCCGTACGCCGAGATCTCCTCGATCGGCATCTCCATCAAGGCGATGACCGAGCGCCCGTACTGCTCGTAGATGCTGAGCATGCCCTCGAGCACCGGCGAGCGCTCGCTCATGATGTCGTCGCCCAGCAGCACGACGAACGGGTGGTCACCGACGTGCTTGCGCGCCACCTGGACGGCATGGCCCAGCCCGAGCGGCTCGCCCTGGCGGACGTAGTGGATGTCGGCCAGCTCGGCCAACGCCTGGACCTCGTCGACGTCGGCGTGCTTGCCCCGCTGCTCCAGGTAGTACTCGAGCTCGAAGTTCCGGTCGAAGTGGTCCTCGAGCGAGCGCTTGTTCCGGCCGGTGATGATCAAGATGTCGTCGATGCCGGCGCGCACGGCCTCTTCGACCACGTACTGGATGGCCGGCTTGTCGACCACCGGCATCATCTCTTTGGGCTGCGCCTTCGTCGCCGGGAGGAACCTCGTGCCCAGGCCGGCAGCGGGGATCACCGCCTTGGTCACCTTCTGCTGCGTCATGCGTCGCTCCTCCGGGTGCATCGGGCCGCCGGGTCCGGCCGTCGCGGCAGACGATCGTACCGGCCATCCCGTGGTCGCTTCGTGTCCCGCGGATCGGACCAGTAGCATTGGCACTCGCACACCGAGAGTGCCAACGGCCCAGGAGTACCCCGATGCCGACCTACGAGTACCGCTGCAAGGACTGCGGCCACGAACTTGAGGCACAGCAGTCCTTCCAGGACGATCCGCTCACCGAGTGCCCCTCGTGCGGCGGCGAGCTGCGCAAGAAGTTCAGCGCTGTCGGCATCTCGTTCAAGGGCAGCGGCTTCTACAAGAACGACTCACGCGGCTCGGGCGGGTCGAGCTCGAGCGGCTCGAGCTCGGGCGGATCGACGACCTCCGCGGGATCGACCGCATCAACGGGCAGCGGCAGCGACGCCGGCTCGTCGACGGGCCCGGCACCGACGAGCGACAGCGGATCGTCGTCGTCGACCGCCACCTCGACATCGACACCCAAGCAGAGCGCCGCCACCTGACGTTCTCCTAGCATGTTGGCCGCGGGATGCCCTGCTACGGCGAGGCAGGCATCCCTCTTCCAAAGCGGCAACACAAGGGAGAAGGGTGAAACCGAACCCGAACATCCAGGTCGGCCGGAAGCCGGCTGGCGCACACGCGCCCGCCGGCAGGGACGGACCCGACCATCCAACACTCGCCGACGGGGACCTCGACCTCGATGAGGCCATCCTCGATGGCCGACACCGGCGCAGCGCCCGGAGCCGACGAGCGATCGTCGACGCCTTCCTCGAGCTGCTGCTCGAAGGCTTCGACCAGCCATCGAGCACCCAGATCGCCGATCGGGCCGGGGTGACCCAGCGCACGCTGTTCAACCAGTTCGGCGACATGGCGGCGCTGCTCGCCGTCGTCGGCGAACGCCAGAGCGAGCGCATGCGTGAGCTGTGGCCGGCCGTCGTCGCCGGCGATCGGATCGATCGCTGCGGCAGCTTCGCCGCCGACGTGGCGAAGCTCCTCGAGCACGCCGCGCCGGTGCGATGGGCGCTCGTGTCCGGTCCGGTGCCTGCCGAACAGGTACGTGAGGCGGTCGAGACGTTCGCCGGACACCTGCGCACGCTGTTGGTGCGCGTCTTCAGCGACGAGCTCGAACTGCTCGACGGCGACGAGCGCACGAGCCGCCTCGATGCCTTGGTGGTGGCGTGCGACCCGACGACGTGGCACATCCGCCGAGTCGTGCACGAACAGTCCTACGAGCAGGCGGCAGCGGCGTTGCAGTCCGAGGTGGAGGCGCTCACCTCCGCCTGAGGTGACCAAACTCCGGTGACGGACGGCGCGGGCGACCGGTACGGTCGCCCGCGCTTCCCGCGTCCAGGCCCCGCCGTTGCCGGCACGTCCGTCGAGGTCCCATCCGTGCGCCCGCCCGAAGCCCCCGATCAACCGTTCCCCTGGCTCGCGCATCCGGGCCGAGCCGGACGGCACGCCGGTCGCATGCGCGTGCTGCGGCGCGTCGCGGCGGCAGCGATCGCCGTGGCGACGCTGGCGGCCATCGCCGGCGCGCGCGACCTCCTCGCCCGTGCCGAGTCCGCTGCCGGTCCGCTGCAGACCGTGACGGTCGCGCGCCAACCGATGACGCCGGGAGCGACGGTCGAGGCCGGCGACGTCGAGGCGCGCAGCCTTCCGGCGGGTGCCGTGCCCGACGACCTCGCCGACGCGCCGATCGGACGGATCGTCGTCGCCGACATCTACGCCGGTGAACCGCTGATCGAGGCCCGGCTCGCCCCTCCCGACGCCGCCGGCGGTGGCGCCATGCTCCGACGTGACGAACAGGCCGTGGCGATCCCCGCCGAGGTCGTCATGCCACCGCTCGTTCCCGGTGACCCCGTCCTGCTCATCGACACCGACGATCCGGCGAGCGCCGCCACCACGGCGACCGGACGCGTCATCGCGGTCGGCGAGCTCGCCGTCGTCGTCGCCGTGCCGACCGCCGACGCGGCACCGATCGCGGTCGCGGCATCGGCCGGTCGCGTCGCCGTGACCGTGCGCCATCGCGCCGACGGGTGAGGTGCGGTGCGGTCCGCATCGAACAGCGCGATCTGACCCGATGCGGACCGAGCGCGAGGATGTTCGCCGTGCCCGAAGCCCAGATCACGCCTCGAACGCGCCGTACCCGATGGGGATGGGCGACCCTCCTGACCGCCGGCGCGCTGTTGGCGGGGGCCTGTGGCGGCGAGTCCGCCACGCCGGACCCCGCCCCGCAAGGGGATGCCGCGGCGCAGGCGGACGATGGCGGCCAGGACGTGGACACCCCCACGACCGAAGCGCCCACCACGACACGACCGCTGCGGTCGTTCACCGTGGCGGCGTCCGGCGACCTGCTCCTGCACACGCCGGTGATGGCCAGCGGTCAGCAGAACGCCGGCGGCGACGGGTACGACTTCAACCCGATGTTCGACGAGGTCCGCGACATCATCAGCCGCGCCGACCTCGCCATCTGCCACCAGGAGACGCCGATCTCCTACGACAACACCGAGCTGACCGGCTACCCCATCTTCAACGCACCGCGCGACATCGCTCCCGCCATCGTCAACGCCGGCTTCGACGCGTGCGAGGCGACGTCGAACCACTCGCTCGACAAGGGCTTCGACGGCGTGAAGGCCACGCTCGACGTCTTCGACGAGAACGGCATCGCCCACACCGGCACCGGGCGGTCGGCCGAAGAGGTGGCGAACCCGCCCATCTACGAGGTCAACGGCGTGCGCATCGGGCACCTGGCCTTCACCTACTCCTACAACGGCATCCCGGTGCCGGCGGACGCACCGTGGCTCGGCGAGCTGCTCTATCCCGAGATCGGGGTGCAGGCCGTGCTCGACCGCGCCCATCAGCTGCGCGAGCGCGGCGCCGAGTTCGTCATCATCTCGATGCAGTGGGGCAACGAGTACCAGCAGGCGCCGACCGAGGAGCAGCGGCAGTGGGCCAAGGACCTGCTGAGCTCTCCCGACGTCGACCTGATCCTCGGGGACCACGTCCACGTGATCCAGCCCTGCGAGAAGATCAACGGGAAGTACGTCCACTACGGCATGGGCAACTTCCTGTCGAACCAGTCGCCCAACGCCGGGCTGCTGGCGTCGACGCAAGACGGCGCCGTCGTGAGCTACCAGATCCAGGAGACGTCGCCCGGCGTGTTCGCCACCACGTCGATGACCTACGCCCCGACGTTCGTGAACATCCCCGGCCACGACATCCAGCTGGCGACGCCCGATCGGCACCCGCAGTCGCACGAGCGCACGGTCGAGGCGATGACGGCGCTCGGCCCAGGTGCCTGCGACGCCACGCCCGAGTACTGAGCCATCGGCCGGGTGCCCGGCGCGTTGCAGATCGCTACACTCGTTGCAGATCGCCACGCGGGAGCCGCTTCGCCATGTCCACCACCCCGACTCGGATCGTCGATGACGTCGCAAAGGTTGCAGCCTCGGTCGCGCACGAGGAGAGCCGCACCGTCACCGAGCAGATCAACCACTGGGCGCGTCTCGGGATGCAGGTCGAGCGGTCCTCGTCGCTGGTGACGCGCCGCGTGCGCGCCGCGGCAGCGGGCGCGGGGCAGTTCGCCGATCTCACGCCCGACGAGCGTCTCGCGGCGCACGCACTGGTCGATGCCGACATCGCTGCCCGCGCCGCCAGCCAGCGGTTCGGCCGCGACCTGCGTGCGGCCGGGCAGGCCACCGTCTCACTCGACGACGAGGGCCGCGTCGTCGAGATCGCCGCCGACGGGACCCGCACCGTTCTCTGTTGAGTCGCCTCGATCTGATCGCTGGCCCCAATGGAGCAGGCAAGACGACGCTCTACGAGCGGGTTCTCGCGCCCGGTCGCCCTGGCCTGCCGTTCGTGAACGCCGACCGGATCGCCGCCGAGCGATTCCCGGGGACGGAGGTCGAACGGGCGCACGAGGCGGCTGCGATCGCCGCCCGAGTTCGCGCCGCGTTGATCGATGCGCGGCTCGACTTCTGCACCGAGACGGTCTTCTCGCACCGGTCGAAGGTCGAACTCGTCAACGACGCGCGTGCCGCCGGTTACGACGTGGTCCTCCACGTCGTGATGATCCCATTGGAGCTGGCCGAACCTCGCGTGCGCCTTCGGGTGTCGCGCGGCGGACACGACGTGCCGATCGAGAAGCTGCACGAGCGATTCCAGCGGCTGTGGCCGTTGATCGCCGAAGCGACCCCTGCCGCCGCACGCGCCGTCTTCTGGGACAACAGCGGCGACGACGGGCCCGTCGAGGTCGCCGCCTTCCGACGAGGCATCGCTGATTACCGACCTCGCTGGCCGGCGTGGACGGCACCGTCGATCGTCACGCTGGGGGCGTGAGCAGCGCGGGTACACCGTGCTCGCGATCACGCCGCACGGCGAGCCACCACGGACAGGGTTGTGCCGCGCCCGCCGGGATGGTCGTCGACCGCAACGTCAGCGAACCCGTGCCGACGACACAGCGCGCCGAACGCATCGGCCTGCTCGGCGGTCCAGCCGTGCCCGGCATGGCCCGTCGCCGCATGGTCGCGGATGCGGTGTTCGAGCACGACCAGGCGACCGTCGGGCGTCAGCACCCGGCGCGCCTCGTCCAGACCGGCGTCGACGTCTGCCCAGTGGTGGACGGTCGACAGCGACCACACCACGGTTGCCCACCCGTCGTCGACCGGCAGGGATTCGGCAGTACCGGACGCCCACGTGACCTCGTCGTCGGATCGCCAGCGTGCCCGCGCCACACGCAGCATGATCGGTGCCGGATCGACACCGATCACCTCGGCGCCGATCCGGCGCGCCCGCTGCGAGGCGATGCCGGGACCGCACCCGACATCGACGAGGCGATCGCCGGAGCGCAGACCGGCGAGGTCGATCGCCAGCCTGGCGGCGTCGTCGCGGCCGAAGAGGAACGACACGGCGGCGAGGAGTCCGCTCGGGCCCGAGAAGCCCGGATGGGACGCATGATGGTTGGGAACGGGTTCGATGGTTGCGGGAGTGTTCGACGACATGCCGCCGAGCCTCACGGTTGAAGTCGGGTTCACGTCAAGCGATGCTGGAGCGATCGAACCCGAACCCACGTTCTCGATCGGCGAAGCCGCAGCCCTGGTGGGGGTCGCCACCTCCACGCTGCGGTACTACGAGCGCCGAGGCCTCGTGACCGCCGACGCTCGCGTGTCGGGCCAACGCCGCTACCGCTGGTCGACGGTGCGCCGCCTCGAGTTCGTACAGATGCTCCAGGACGCGGGCCTCTCGCTCGACGAGATCCAGGGCGTGCTCGCGGCGGACGACAACGCCTCGTGGAAGGCGATCGCCCGCCGGCGCCTCGACCAGCTCGACGCCGACCTGGCCAAGCTCCGCCGGGCGCGTGAGCTCCTCGATGGCGCATTGCTGTGCCGCTACGACCACCCGCTCGACGAGTGCCGGATCATGAACGACGAGATCGATCGTCGCCTCGACGCCGGGTCCGCACGCAACTCCTCCGACGGCTCAGGCGTCCGTCAACGATCGGCGGACTTGCAGCCCCTGCAGAGCACACCGACATTGGGCTGAGGAGTTCGGCATGCCGAACTCCTCAGCCCAATTTCGGGTTCGTTCGTGACCGGTATCACGCAGCGCTGGTGATGGTGCCGGTGACGAGCAGCACGCCCACGAGCAGCGCCACGCCGATGCGATACCAACCGAAGATGGCGAGGCTGTGCCGCTGCAGGTACGTGACCATCCACCGCACGGCGACGACCGCGGACACCAACGCCGCCACGAAGCCGACGACCGGGGCGGCCACGCCGAAGGTGTCGACGATCTCGCCGCCGTGCTTGGCCAGATCGAGCATCGTCGCCGCTGAGAGCGTGCCGAGCCCGAGCAGGAAGCTGAATTCGACCGCCGCCGAGAGGCGCAGGCCGACCAGCACCGCCGCCACGATCGTGACCAGGCTGCGGCTCGTCCCCGGCCACATCGCCAGGCACTGCGCCAGGCCGATGATCAGCGCCTGCTGTGGCGTGATCATGCCCAGCGCCACGCGGGTGCGCTTCTGCCGCCCCGGGTCGTCGTCGGCGACGATGATCGACTCCATCATGTCGGCGGCATCGTCCTCATCGGTCGACAGCGGCTCGTCGCCGTCGCCCGTCGGGAGGATGCCCACCCGCACCATGATCAGCAGCGCCACGCCGCCGACGAACCAGGCGGCCACCACCGGCCAGGCGCCGAAGAGCACGTCCTTGATGGTCGACTCCCCCGCCACGCCGATCACCGCCGCCGGGACGAAGGCGACCACGACGCCGATCAGGACGCGACGACCTTCGGCGTCACGCCCGACGAGGCCGCGCACCAGGCTCATCAGCCGGGACCAGTACAGGATGACGATGGCCAGGATGGCGCCGAGTTGGATGACCACGGCGTAGGCGTCGGCCGCCGTCTTGTCGGCTTCGGTGGTGCCGATGTCCATCAGACGCTGGGTCACCAGCAGGTGTCCGGTCGATGACACGGGCAGGTACTCCGTGACCCCTTCGACCACCCCGAGGATCGCCGCCTGGGCGATCGTCATCTTCGGCTCGGATGCATCCGGCGCCGCGGTCGCCGTCGCCGGGTCGGCGGCGCCACCCGCGGTCGCCGTGCCGGCCCAGGCCAGTCCGACGACGATGGTCACCAGCACGGCGGCCAGCACGCCGCGCACGCGGCGGCTCACGTGCCGCTGACCACGACGTCGTCGATGACCAGCGTGGCGGCGCCGGTGCCGCCGGGCAGCCACTCGAGGTCGCCACCGACCTCACGGATGTCGAGGAGCATCTTCTGCAACGTCGAAGCCACGGTCACCTCCCGCACGGGCGGGCCGAGCGTACCGTCACGCACCAGCAGGCCTTCGACACCGACCGACACGTCGCCGCTGACGGCGTTGACCCCCGAGTGCAGACCGGTGAACGACTGCACGACCAAGGCGTCGTCGACGTCGGCGACGATGGCATCGAAGGACCGGGCTCCGGGCACCACGGCCAGTGCCTGGCAGCCCGGGCCCGGGGTGGTCCGGGCGCCGCGCACGGCCGAGCCGGTCGAACCTGTCCCGGTGCGTCGGCCGGTGTAGCTGTCGTGCAGGAACCCTGCCAACACCCCATCGACGATGAGCGGATTCCGCCGACACGCCAGGCCTTCGCCATCGACGGCATCGGCGGCGAACGAGCGGGCGTCCGTCGGATCGTCGACCAGCGTGAGCAGCGGCGTGGCGATCTGTTCGCCGACACGCCCGGCGAACGGTGTGCGGCCCTTCACCAGGCGCCCGCCGGTGAGCGTCCCGCCGGCGATGCCGAGGATCGTCGCCGCGAGGCGCGGCTCGAGCACCAGGGCCATGCGCCGCGACGGGATCTTCGACGCTCCCAGCAGACGTGTGGCGCGGGTGACGGCGTCGTCGGCGGCGTGGGCCAGGTCGAGCTCGGCGGGATCGCGACGCACGTCGTGGCCGCCGCCGGTTGACGTGTCGTCGCCAGCTTCGGCCAGCGCCAGGGCGGAGACACTGCACCACGTGCCGCGGGTCGAGCCGGCCAGCCCCAGGCTGTTGGCGACGACCGACTCGCCGATGGCGTCGGCGTAGGTGGCGCTGCGCACGCCGGTGATGCGCGGATCGCCGGCGCGCACCAACCGCTCGAGCTCGAGCGCCATCGGCACCTTGGCGTCGGTCGGCAGGGCCACCAGCGCGTCACACCACAGGTCCTGGGGCACGGCCGGCACCCCGTCGGGTTCCGCCACACCGAACCACTCGTCGGGCTCGCCGTAGCCGACGTTGTCGCGGGCGTCGGCCAGCGTCTCGGCGATCACGGCAGGGTCGAGGGTGCCGCAGCTGGCGAAGCCCTGGCGCTGGTCGCGCACGACCCGTACGCCGAGGGCGGCCGACCCGGCGATGGTCAGCGATTCGACCTCGCCGCCGTAGGCCTTGACCACGGTGCGCGTCCCGCGGCTGATGCAGACCTCGAGCTGCTCGCCCGAACGGGCGGCGCCGGCGATCGAGACGGCGAGCGCCTCGAGGGCAGCCGTATCGCCGATCTCGCCGAGGGCGGCGGGATCGACGTCGGCAGGGAGGCCGGCCTCGGCGCTCACGTGCCCGAGACGGTGACGTCGCCGATCACCAGGCTGACGCCGGCGGCCGACATCGGGAGCCACACGAGGTCGGCGCCGACCTCGGCCACGTCGAGCAGCATCTTCTGCAACGTCGAGGCGATGGTGAACTCGCGCAGCGGCTCGGCGAGCGCGCCATCACGGATGCGCAGGCCTTCGGCGCCGGTGGAGAAGTCGCCCGACACGGCGTTCACACCGGAGTGCAGGCCGGTCACCTCCTGCACCAGGATGCCGTCGCCGACGCCTGCCACCAGCTCGGCCTGGGTGCGGCTCCCGGGCGCCAGCGACACGGCCTGGATGCCGACGCCGGGCGACGACTTGTAGCCGCCGCGCACCGCCGAGCCGGTCGAGCGACCGCCCACCCGGCGCGCCGTGTAGGCGTTGTGCACGAAGCTCGACAGCACGCCGCCGTCGATCAGGACGTTGCGCCGCGTCGCCAGCCCCTCGCCATCGACGTCGGTCGCCGTGAACGCCGCGGCGTCGGTCGGATCGTCGACGAGGGTGACGCACGGCGCCGCAACCGCCTCACCCAGACGGTCGGCGAACAGCGAACGGCCCTTGATGAGCGCCTCGCCGTTGAGGGTCCAGCCGATGAGCGACAGGAACTGCGCCGTCACCCACGGGTCCAGCACCACCGGAACCCGCTCACTCGTCGGCTTGACGGCGCCGAGCAGCCGCGTGGCGCGCTCGGCGGCCTCGGCAGCGGCTTTGGCCACGTCGAGCTCGCCGGGCTCACGGCCGACCGAGTACCCGAACCCGGTCTGGGTCTCGTCGCCGTCGGTCGCCAGCGCGTAGGCCGCCACGTAGGCGGACGTCTCGCGCCCGGCGTTGCGGATGCCGGTGGACGTGACGATGGCCCCCTCGAACGCCGAGTCGACGTAGTCGGCCGATTCGAGACCCGAGATGCGCGGGTCGGCGTCGAGCACCCGCCGCTCGAGCTCGAGGGCGAGGTCGATCTTGCGCTCCGTCGGGTACGCCAGCACCGCGTCGCGGAACAGGTCGAGCTCGACGATGGGCACGCCGTCGGGCTCGGCCAGGCCCTGGAACTCGTCGACGTGGGCGAAGGCGGCGTTGTCGCGGGCGTCGGCCAACGTCTCGACCAGGTCGGCCTCGTCGAAGCTGGCGGCGTAGGCGAGCCCCTGCCGGCCGTCGACGACGACGCGGATGCCGACGCCCTGGGACTGCGCCGAGCTGAACGACTCGATCTCGGCGTCGTAGACGCGCACCTCCGTGTCCTGGCCGCGCACCAGCACCGCCTCGACCTGCTCGCCGGGCCGGGCCTGCGCCACGACCCGGTCACCGATGGCCAGCAGCTCCGCCAGCTCGGGGACGTCCTCGCCGGGAGCGCCGCTCATGCCGCCGTGCCGCCGACGGTCAGGCTCGACACCCGCAGCGTCGGGACGCCGTCGCCGACCGGTACGCCCTGGCCGTCCTTGCCGCAGGTGCCGGGCGAGCCCATGGCGAAGTCGTTGCCGACGGCGTCGATCCGCTGGAGCACCTCGGGACCGTTCCCGATGAGGTTGCCCTCGCGCAGCGGCTCGGTGATGCGCCCGTCTTCGATGAGGTAGGCCTCGGTCATGCCGAACACGAAGTCGCCGGTGGCGGTGTTGACCGACCCGCCGCCGAGGTGGGCGATGTACACGCCGTTCGGGGTCGACGCCACGATCTCGTCGGGGTCGTCGGTGCCGGCGAGCAGGTAGGTGTTGGTCATGCGCACCATCGGCAGGTGCTGGTAGCTCTGGCGACGGCCGTTGCCCGAGGACGGTCGACCTTCCTTGCGGGCGCGCAGCAGATCCCACATGTAGTCGGTGAGCACGCCGTCCTGGATGAGCACGTTGCGCGCCGCCGGGTGGCCCTCGTCGTCGATGCCGATGTTGCCCCACTCCTTGGCCATGGTCCCGTCGTCGACGAGCGTGACCAGCGGCGAAGCCACCTGGTCGCCGACGCGGCCGCGGAACACCGACGCGCCCTTGGCGACGAGGTCGGCTTCGAGGCCGTGCCCGCACGCCTCGTGGAACAACACACCGCCACCGCCGGGGCCGATCACGACGGGCAGCTCGCCGCTCGGCGCCGGGCGGGCCGCCAGCTTGGTCAACGCCCGGTCCGCCGCCCGGCGTGCCAGCTCGGCGACGTCGTGCTGGTCGAACAGCTCGAAGCCGACGGTGTAGCCGACCGACTCCCGGCCGGTCTGCATACCGGTGTCGCCGGTGGCCACGCAGCTCACCGAGAACAGGGTGCGCACGGTGTCGTCGCCGGCGAGCAGGCCGTCGGAGTTGGCCACGAGGATGCGGCGACGGCTGTCGGCGTAGCTGGCCGACACCTGGGTGATCGCTGCGCCCTGGGTGCGCGCCGCGTCGTCGGCGCGGGTGAGCAACTCGACCTTCGTGCCCTTGGGGACGTCGGCCGGGTAGGTCTCGATGGCGTAGCCACGGTCGGTGTCCCGGCGCTCGAGCGCCGCAACCGTCGTGCCGGCGCCACCCGAGCGGGCAGCCGCCGCCGCGGCTTCGGCAGCGGCGCGCAGACCGGCTTCGGAAAGGTCGGCGGTATGGGCGAAGCCGGTGGTCTCGCCGACGACGACGCGGATGCCCGCCCCGCGATCACGACCCGATGTCAGCTCCTCGACCTTGCCGTCGTCGAGGTAGGCCGACGAGGAGCGCTTGTCCTCGGCGAACACCTCGGCGAACTCGCCGCCGGTGCGCATGGCGGCGGACAGCACCCGGCTGATGACGGCGTCGTCGATCACA
>JAGQTE010000085.1 GCA_020439175.1 Acidimicrobiales bacterium
CCGAAGGCGATGTTGTCGGCGACCCGGTAGTAGATGAAGGCGTCTTCGATCGTGTACCGGTGGAGCCACACGACGATCGCCATCGGCACGGCGGCGCCCAGCGCCACGACGACATGCCACCGGAACCCGGCCCCGGCGTCCGGCACCTCGGCGTTCGGCGCGTCGGCGTCCGGGACCTCGGCGTTGGCCGCGTCCGCGCTCAGAGCTCTGGCGCCCCGTGCTCGACCGGTGCGGTCCCGGCCGGGTTCAACGGCCCGCGCAACGGCACGATCATCATCGAGAAGTCCGCGGTGGCGACGAGGTTGTCGTCGGTGTCGGCGACCTTGCACTCGACCACGATCAGCTGCCGTCCCTTGCGCACGACCTCGGCCCGGGCGACGACCATCTCCGTCTTGGCCCGGCCGAGGTAGCGCACGTGCATGTCGGCGGTGACCAGCGACTCCTTGAACGGGTCGAACCCGCTGAAGCGCGCCGCCGCCATGGCGCAGGCCACGTCGACCATGGTGGCGATGGCGCCGCCGTGCAGGTTCGCCGTGAACCCGAAGGCGTTCGGCTGCACCGGCATGCGCACCTCGGCACGCGGAGACCCCTCGTCGGGCGTGTCCCAGTCGAGCTCGAGCAGCTCGTGCAGCGGGATCACCACCTCGCGGGCCGCAGCGGCCGTCTCCTCGTAGGACTCCCCCATCAGCACTCCCCGTCAGCGGGCGCTGATGGTACAGGTGAGCGGCAGGGCGTCCATGCCGCGGATGAACATGCGGGTGTTCCAGCGCGCCTCGCCCGCCAGCTCGATGTCGTGCACCCGGTCGAGCAGGGCGTCGAAGGCGATCTCGGCCTGCATGCGTGCCAGGTGCGAGCCCAGGCAGGCGTGCGGTCCGGCACCGAACTGCAGGTGCTGGCCGGCATCGGTGCGATCGATGACGACCCGGTCGGCGTCCTCCCCCCAGCGGCGCGGGTCGCGGTTGGCCGACGCCGGGCTGGCGAAGATCACCTCGCCCGCCGGCAGCTCCACGTCGCCGACCGTCGTCGGTTGCGTCGTGATGCGCCGCACGAATTGGTTGGGCCCGTCGAAGCGCAGCAGCTCCGACACGGCGTTGCGCAGCTGGCCCCGGTCGGCGCGCAGGCGCGCCAGCTGATCGGGCTGGCGGACCAGGGCGTACATGCCGGCGCCGATCAGCGACGCCGTCGGCTCGTGCCCGGCCATGTAGAGGGTGACGAGCTGCGACATGACCTCGTCGCGGGTCAGCACCTCGCCGTCCTCGACGGCATGGACCAGCGTCGACACCAGGCCGTCGTCGGGGTGCGCCCGCTTCTCGTCGGCGACCGCCTCGAGGTAGCTGTACATCTCGTCGAGCCCGGCGAGGCACTCCGCCTGCTCGTCGGGCGACAGGATCGGGTCGACGGCGCGGGCGACGCACTGGGTCCAGTACCGGAACTGCGGGTGGTCCTCGCCGGGGATGCCGAGCATCTCGGAGATGATCTCCACCGGCAGCGGGTAGGCGAAGTCGGCGATGAGGTCGATCTCGGCTCGGCTCGATCCGCCGGCGTGGGCGTCGTGCAGCCGGTCGAGCGCCTCGTGGACCCGGTCGACGATCATCTGGCGCAGCGCCTCGATCTGGCGCGGCTTGAACGGGTCGGCCATCAGCTTGCGGACGCGGGCATGGTCCGGGTCGTCGAGCAGCACGACGGTCTGCTGGCCCCGCGAGCGACCTTCGAGGTGCGACAGCTCGATCTCGGTGACCGGCGTCGGCGTGGCCTTGCGCACGTCGGAGCTGATCGACGGGTCGCGCAGGAGCTTGCCGACGTCGTCGAAGCGCGTCACGACCCAGCCGTGCAGCAGGCCGGAGCGGTGCACCGGGTCGTCGTCGCGCAGCCGGGCGTACTGGGCGTAGGGGTCCTCGACGAAGCCGGGGGCGAAGGGGTTGAACCGCACCGGCTCGTCGGTCGTCGGGTCGGACGTCGTGGTCGTCACTGGCGCTCCAAGGTCGAAGGTCCGAGGTTCTCGTGGTGCCCAACCGGGACTACCCGGGTGCGCACCACGAGAACGTCGAGCAGGAGGGGTCAATCGTCAGGCGATGGCGGCGGGCAGCACCTCGATGCCGGTCAGCCAGGGTCGACCGGCCTCGGCGAGCGGTGCCCACTTCGCCGACGGGTCCTCGGTCTGGCCCAGCGCCTCGGGCGTCGGGCCGATGCGGTCGACGAGCGGCTGCAGCGCCGCGGCGTCGAAGCCGTACACCTCGGCGGCGTTCAGGCCGAGGATCCGCGCCGTCTCGTCGCGGGGGATGTCGCAGAACGCCTCACGCAGGAACCGCTCCGTGTGCGGCCAGGTCCCTTCGGGGTGCGGGAAGTCGTTGCCCCAGCACAGGTTGCCGACGCCGATCTCGTAGCGACGGGCCAGCTCGCGCCGCAGCAGGTTCGACGCCCCGATGAAGCAGTTGCGGTCGAAGTACTCGCTGGGGCGCATCGACATGTTGGCGGTGAGCTGGTCGCCGAGCTTGCGTGACCCGTGGTCGCGCTCGAACACCAGGTCCATGCGCCACAGCAGGTCGCTCACCCAGAACGCCCCGCACTCGGCCACGCCGAAGCGCAGGCCCGGGAACCGCTCGAACACGCCCGACCAGATCAGGAACTGCAGCGGCCGCGTCGACCAGAAGCGCACCTCGGTGGTGAAGATGCCGACGTGCGGGCCGTACGAGGCGCGGTCGGCCACGCCGGAGTGCACGTGCACCGGCATCGACAGCTCCTCGCAGACCGCCCACACCGGGTCGTAGCACGGGTCGTGATACGGGGCGAAGGGCTGCCACATCGGCGGGATCAAGATGCCGCCGCGCAGCCCCGACGCGTGCGCCCGGCGGATCTCGGTGACGGCGGCGTCGACGTCGACGATCACCGGCACGATGGCGATGCCGGCGCGCCGTTCGGGGCTGTCGGCGCACAGCTCGGCGAGCCACCGGTTGTGCGCCCGGGCGCCGGCCATCAAGAGCTCCGGCGGCGTGTCGCCGGAGACGGCGAGGCCGGCGCCGAACGGTGCCGACGCCCCTGACGTCACCGAGTCGGCGTCGGGGAAGATGACCTCGCCCGCCACGCCGTCGGCGTCGA
>JAGQTE010000086.1 GCA_020439175.1 Acidimicrobiales bacterium
AAGTCAACGCCCCCCACCTTGTTGCCCTCGTCCGAGCAGGAGCCACCTTCCGTAACGGCGAGCTCATCGAAAACCACACCACCCACCAGGAAGCCGCCGCGTAACCCCACCCGCGACCCATCCACAGGTCTTGACGATTCCTCGAGTTCGACCCGCGGCGCCAGGCGATCTTGTTGCTCGGTGGCGACAAGTCCGGTCAGTGGGCGGAGTGGTACGACTGGGCAATCCCGGCGGCTGACGACCTGTACGACGAGTACCTGAACGAGCTCCGCGAGGAGGGTTTGATCGAATGAGTGGGCACCGCAAGTGGTCGGATCTGCGAGACAGGATGATGGAGCGGCCCGGGGCGGCCGAGGCGGTGGAGCGGGCGCAAGCCGGTCTCGAAGAAGAGCTGCGTCTGTACGAGCTCCGTCATGCCGAAGCGCTCAGCCAGGTCGAGGTCGCCGGGCGTTTGGAGATCACCCAGAGCGCCGTGTCCAAGCTTGAACACGCTGAGGATGTACGGGTCTCGACGCTGCGGGACTACCTCGAAGCGCTTGGCGCACGGCTCGAGCTCGTCGCCGTCTTCGAAGACGAGGGGCGGCGTGTACCTGTGCACCTGGGCAAGGAGCCGGCGGCCTGAATCCGGTCGCTCGGGATCTTGCGACAGCAAGCTCGGTGGTCGTCTGTTGTCGGACCACCGCCGCACGACAGGGCGCTCCTGGTGGGAGTGCTTGAGGTCCGGGCGAGCGGCGATGGCGTCGACGCCGAGATCGGCCGGCAGTCGGATGGAAAGGTGACGGGCCGTCGCTGGCCTCGGCGGTTTGGCGCGCCGTTGCCGCCGCAGCTGTGTCCCTACCTTTGTCCCTACCCCTCGGCGGACAAGACCGGACAGGACGACCGGCGCTGCACCTCCGCCGGATGAAACCGCAGGTCACCGTACGTTGCGTGACGGGACGGATGGCCGGCTTCCTCCTACGACATCTTCGAAGGCACCGAGCAGATCCAGCAGCTCGTCATCGCCCGGGCGCTGTCCGGCATGCGCATCGAGTAGTCCTGACCTGCACGTTCATCAGTTCCGAGGCCCGCCCACCGTGGCGGGCCTCGTGCTTGTCGCGTGCCTGTCCGCCAACCGACCATCCCTACTCTTCGCACGGCGGAGACCTATGAGCGCGGATCTCGACACGGTGATGACCTCGGCTCTGCTCCGAGAGATCCGCATGGCGAGCGGGTTGAGCCAACGCGGACTGGCCGAGCTCGCCGGCACGTCAGGGCCGACAGTTGCCGCATATGAGTCGGGCACGAAAGAACCTCGACTGTCGACGATGCAGCGGTTGGCGTCGAGCGTCTGTCTTCGAGTCGATGTGCGACTGGCCCCGGCGGGCCGCGGTGCACGGCAGCGGGCTCGGCGCGAGCGCCGGAGCATTGCCATCGCGGCCGCCACCGCCATGGCCGTCGAGCGCGACGTTCCCGCGGCGTGCCGGCTGGCGGAGCAGAACCTCGATCGCGCCGCTGCGATCGTGGTCGACAACGTCGCGCACGAGTGGATCGAGGAGTGGCGCCGTGTGATCGATCGCGGTCCGCGCGCCGTGCGTCGGACGCTGCTCGACACGAGCGAGCACGGAAACGACCTGCGGCAGATGGCGCCCTTCGCCGGCCTGCTGTCCGAAGGCGAACGTGCGGCGGCCCTCGCGGCTACCGACGCGTTCGATGTGTCCGGTCAGTTGGGCCCGATGTCGAGGTAGAGCACTTCGATGACGTCCTCGATCGTGAGCGTGACGTAGAGCGACAGGTAGGGGACGAGGAGACCGCTGGTGATCATCACTCGCACCGGCGCGAGCTCTTCCACCGGCAAGGTGCAGGCGATGTAGTCGTCGGCGAGCCGATCGATCATCGTCGGCAGGTCGTGAAGCAGGAAATCGGTCGCCGAAGGACGTCCGTCGATTGTCCGCTCCGCAGGAAGGAGCTCATCGAGCCTCTCGAAGAACTGGTCTGTGACGCGAACTCGGCGCCGCTGCGAACTCACCGAGGTGGTGCAGTGGGGAGCTCGGCTGAGAGTCGCCTCGCTGTCTCCACGATGCGGGCGCGGAACTCGGGCGGCACCTCGTCGAGGTCGGCGACGAGGTGCTCGTCAAAGGCTCGAGCACGTTCGTCTGGCGTCATCAGGTCGAGGTCGTCGGCGCTGATCAGCTCTCGGTCATCGGCCACGAGCCGAGTGTATGCACGCGCACCGAGGACGGCACACCATGGTTTCCGGATCGAGAAGACGACAGGTTGCATGAGCGAGGCCATCCGCGTTCATCCCTACTCGATCCCTACAACTGCACGGACGAGGCGGACGGAATCGCGCACGCCGGACCGTTCCATGGACAGACGACGAGGTCAGCGGACGGGCGACCACGCCCCGGACGGCCCAGCCAGATCATGGACATCTTCGAGGGCACCGAGCAGATCCAGCAGCTGGTCATCGCCCGTGCGCTGTCCGGCATGCGCATCGAGTAGTCCCGAGCGCTGTCCGGCATGCGCATCGGGTAGAAAGCGTCCATGACGACTCGCACTCGTGTCCTTGCCGCCACCGCTGCAGCGCTCGCGCTGCCGATCGGGCTCGCCGCCTGCTCCGAGGAGCAGAAGTCCCAGCTCCAGGACCGCGTCGACAACGCCGGCTCACAGCTCCAGGATCAAGTCGACAACGCCGGCTCGCAGCTGCAGGACTCGGCGTCGTCGCTCAAGGACGACCTGACGAACGAGCTCGGGCGCCTCAAGGGCGACTTCCAGAGCGAGCTGGACACCCTCGAGTCCAACCTCTCGACCGCCAAGGGCGACGCCTCGAGCGAGCTCGACACCGCCTGGACCGACTTCAAGGCCGACTGGGAGCAGGTGAAGAGCGACATCGACGGCGGCGCCTCGACGATGGAGGCCAACTTCCGCTCGGACTGGTCCGACTTCAAAGCCGGCGCCGACGAGCTGCGCTCGACCTACCAGGAGACCAAGGCCAACCTGTCGTCCGAGGCGCAGACGGCGTGGGACGACTTCCTCAACGGGCTCGACCAGATGCGCAGCGACGTCGAGGCCAAGCTCTGAGCACGCTCAGCTGAACAGCCCGTCGCCGAACGAGCGCCCCTCGTCGGCGACGCCCGGCAGCACGAAGAAGAACCCGCCGCCCTCGGGCAGCAGGTACTCCTCCAACGGTTCGCCGTCGAGGCGCTCGATGATCGGCATGAACTGCCGGTCGATGCTGCGCTGGTACGACACGAACTGCAGGCCCTGGTCGAGCTGGCCGGCACCGTCGAAGCCGCGCGAGTAGCTGAACCCTCGGCGCAGGATCCGTTGCCCGGCGACCTCCGGCGTGCGGGGGTTGGCCAGGCGGATGTGGGCCGACAGCGGCGTGACGTCACCGTCGGGGTCGGCGGCGAAGTCGGGCTCGTCCAGCTCCCGCGCGCCGTCGAGCGGGGCGCCGTCGCTCTTGCGGCGGCCGATGAGGGCCTCCTGCTCGGACAGCCGCACCCGGTCCCAGAACTCGACGCGCATCCGGATCGTCCGCACCACCTGGTACGTCCCGCCGACCGCCCAGGCGGGCTCGCCGTCGCCGGCGCCGACCCACACCAGCTCGTCGAGCTCGGTGGTGGCCGTGACGTCGGGGTTGACCGTGCCGTCGACGAAGCCCATCAGGTTGCGCACGCCGGCGCCGCCCGGCTCGGCCTCGGTGCGCCGGGTGAACCCGTCGAGCATCCAGTGCAGCGTCAGCGTCGAGCGGGTGGCTCGCATGAGCTGGCGCAGGGCGAACAGGTTCATGTCCTGGCTGGTGCTGGCGATCGTCACCAGCAGGTCGCCGTGCGATCGCGCCGGGTCGAGCCGGTCGTTGGCGAGGAACGGCATCTGGCGCAGCTCGATCGGCCGCCGGTCCGCCAGGCCGAACCGGTCGTCGAACAGCGACGCCCCGACCGACACCACGATCGACAGGTCCGCCGGCGGGGCCGGGTTGCCGACGTGGCCGGTGTGCAGCGGGGGATAGGACGGGTCGCGCTCGGGGTACGGCTCCCCGCCCATCAGGCGGGCCGACTCCTCGGTGAGCGTCTGGAACGTGGCCCGCAGCTCGTCGCGATCGGCCCCGACGACGTCGAACGCCGCCATCAACGACTGCGGCTGGTGCTGGGCGGTGACGCCGGCCTGGTGCGGGCCGTGGAAGGGGAGGTGCTGCGACGCGGCGCTGGCCGGGTCGGCGCCGGTGGTGCCGCCGGCAGTGGCTGTGGCGCCGTCGCCGCCGGACGAGCAGCCGGCGACGGCGCCGAACGCCAGCGCACCCGCGCCGCCGAGCAGCGCCCGACGTGACACCGTGCTCATCGGCTCAGCCTTCGAGGCCGAGGGCGCCCGCCACCTGCGACAGGTGCTCCGACAGCGCGGCGGTCGAGGTCTTCAGCTTGTCGAGGTCGGCCTGCGACACCTCGGTGAAGGCGACGTAGCCGTCGCCCGCCTCGTAGGTGACGAGCACGGCGTCGACCTCGGCGAACCCGGCGTCGATCTCGGCGAGCAGGTCCGGGTCGGCCTCGGTGAGCGCCGGGCGCAGCAGGTCGACGGCGTAGGCCGAGCCCTCGACGTTGGCGGCGAGGTCCCACAGGTCGGTGTGCGAGTAGCGGTCCTCCTCGCCGGTGATCTTGCCGGTGGACACCTCCTCGATCAGCTCCGAGGCGCCGACCGCCATCGCCGCCGGCGGGATCTCGAGCTGCTCGGCCTCGGCGCGCAGCGACTGCAGCTCGGCCAACAGCTCCTGGGCGAACGGCAGGGCCGCGGCGGCGTCGTTCTGCTCCCACAGCAGGTACTCGACGCGGTGCCAGCCGGTGAACTCGGGGTCGTTCTCGTCGGCGAAGTCGTCGACGCGGGCGTCGATGCGGCCGTCGAACGCCTCGACGAGCCCGGCGATCGGCTCGATGCGCTCCCAGCCCTGGCGCGACGGTGCGTACGCCGCCTTGGCGGCCTCGACGTCACCTGCCTCGAGCGCTTCGACCATGGCTGCCGTGCCGTCGACCGAGCTGTCGATCTGGTCGAGGACGTAGGTCCGGTACTGCGTCACCGCCTCCGCCACGGCGGCGTTGTCGGTCGTCGAGGCCATCGAATCCGTCGAGATGCCCGAGCCGGACCCCGACCCCGAGCCCGATCCCGAGCCGGACCCCGACCCCGAGCCCGATCCCGACGGCGTGGTGCCGCCGATGTCGCGCACGGTGGCGCCGTCGTCGGAGCTGCAGCCGGCAGCGACGAGACCTCCGGCGCTGATGAGCGCGATGGCGACCAGATGCTTCCTCACGAGTCCTCCCACAAACGGCAGACGGCCAATGCCTCGGCACCTTACTGCAAGGTGATAGGTGTACCTAATACGCGCCGAGCGGCATGCCAGTCTTCCTCGCGTCGGCGCCGGGCCGCTCGTACACTCGCCCCATGGCCTCGCCCCCGCTGCCCTACGCACCGCCGTCGTTCGAGACCGTCGAGGAGGAGCGCCAGCACCGCAAGGTGCGCCTCGCCGCCGCCTTCCGCCTGTTCGGCCGGTTCGGCTTCTCCGAGGGCATCGCCGGGCACATCACCGTGCGCGACCCCGAGCTCGCCGACCACTTCTGGGTCAACCCCTTCGGCATCGACTTCAGCCTCATGCGAGTGTCGGACCTGTTGCTGGTCAACCACGCCGGCGAGATCGTCGAGGGCGACGTCGCCGTGAACCAGGCGGCCTTCGCCATCCACTCGGCCATCCACGCCGCCCGGCCGGACGTCGTGGCTGCCGCCCATGCGCACTCGGTGCACGGCAAGGCGTTCTCGTCGTTGCACCTGCCGCTGGCGCCGCTGACCCAGGACGCCTGCGCCTTCTTCGAGGACCACGTGGTGTTCGAGGACTACACGGGCGTCGTGCTGGACCCCGAGGAGGGCAAGCGCATCGCCCACGCCCTCGGCGACCACAAGGCGGCCATCCTGCGCAACCATGGGCTGCTCACCGTGGGCCACACCGTCGACGAGGCGGCGTTCTGGTTCATCACCATGGAGCGGTCCTGCCAGGCCCAGCTGCTGGCCATGGCGGCGGGTGACCCGGTGCCGATCGACGACGAGACGGCGCGCCTGACCGCCTCGCAGGTCGGGTCGCACGGCATCGGCTGGTTCAGCTTCCAGCCGCTGTACGAGCAGATCATCCGCGCCGAACCGGACCTGGTCGAGTGATGCCGCTTGCCGGGTGGGTGCGCAGCACCGTGCACCGCAGCGTCGGGACGGCGCTGGGCCTCGTGTCGCCCGTCATCGACGGCGTGGCGCAGGCGGTGCTCGACCAGATCGACCTGTCGGCAGTGACCGACCGGGTCATCGACTCGCTCGACGCCGAAGCGGTGGCGGCCCGTGTCGCCGGGGCGCTCGACACCCGGGCGGTCGGCTCGGCCGTCGTCGCCGACGTCGACGTCACCCCGATCCTCACCGAGGTCCAGACGCAGCTGGGCCCGATCGCCCAGGACATCATCAAGGACCTCGACCTCGAACCGGCAGTGCAGCAGGTCATCGACAACCTCGACCTCATGCCGATCGTCGAGCAGGTCATCCACCGCCTCGACCTCGAGCCGGTCGTGCGGCGGGTGATCGTGCAGCTGAACCTGCCCGAGCTCATCACCGAGACGATCTCGGAGCTCAACATGGGCAAGGTGGTGCGCGCTGCGGTCAAGCGGCCGGTCAGCGCTCCACGTGGGTGACCGGCGTCTGGATGCCGAGCTCGGCGAGCACCCGAGCGACCTCGGGACCGAGCCATTCCGCCACCTCGAGCGCCGTCTCGTCGGTGAAGTGGATCCCGTCGGGTCGCAGGCGGGCGTCGTCGGTGCGCGACGCCACGTAGCCGGCGAGGTCGACGGTCGTCACGGTCGGGCGTGACGCGGCGATCTCCTCGAGGAGCTGGTTCCACAACGCCATGCGGGCCGGGTCCGATTCGGGTTGCGCCTGCGACGGGGACACGCCGTCGACACGGCCGGCCTCGATCGGCGGGGACAGCACCAGCACGACGGCGATGCCTCGGGCCGTGATCTCGTCGACCGTCTCGGCGAGGCGGCGCTGCATCTCGTCGTAGAGGACGGGATCGTCGATGGACCGGAAGGTGTCGTCGCCGGGCAACTTGGTGTCGGTGACGTCCCAGCCGCCGAGCTGGATCAGTGCCACGTCGGGATCGCCGGCGGGGATCGACTCGATCCAGTGCTGCTGCCAGTCGGCGCAGTAGTCCGGCGGGGGCACCTCCTCGCCCCGCAGGCGCCGCTGGCCGTCGCCGATGGTCCCGCAGCCCAGATGCGCCCAACCGCCACCGGTCGGATCGAGCACGTCGAGGTGGTCGAGGGCCCAGTAGCCGAGGCCGGTGCCCGTCATCAGGGCCGTCGAATCCCCGAACACGGCGACCCGTGGCGCGTCGGACTGCACCCGGTTGGCCTGCCCCAGCGCCTCCCAGTCGATCGAGGGGTCGAAGGCCGGCGGGGGGAGCTCGCCGGTGCCGAGGGCGGCCAGGGCCTCGAAGTCCGCCTGGGCACCCTCGAAGTCGATGCCGGGGTCCTTGGCGTCGGCGGTGACGGCGAACAGCCCGACGACGATGGCGGCCATGGCCACGAGCGCCGCCACTGGGGCGTGCCAGCCCAGCAGCGCCTTGCGGTGGCGGATCGGCTGCTCCAGCAGCAGGTACGACGCCACCGCCAAGCCGATGGTGACGGCGAAGCGCAGCCCGAACAGCGGCCACTGGCTGAGACCCGTCGCCTCCTCGTCGAGCCAGATGAACACCGGCCAGTGGATGAGGTACCCGCCGTAGGAGACGAGGCCGAGGGCCACGATGGGCTTCCACGCCAGCGCCCGTCGCACCGGCCCGGCCGGCTGCACCGCGGCGACGATGACGGCCACGGTCAGCAACGCGTACAGCGACAGCCCGCCGCGGTACCACCACTCGTGATCGAGCTGCGCCGTCGTCCACAGCGCCACCATGGCGACCAGTGCCACCGCACCGAGTCCGGCGGCGGCGCGCGACGCCGTGGGCGTCAGCGGCGTGCGGCGTCGCGACCACCACAGCGCGGCGACGGCGCCGATCACCAACTCGGCGGCGCGCACGTCGGTGCCGAAGTACAGGCGGTCGATGGTGGCGCCGTTCGACGACAGCCACCAGCCGGCGCCGATCGAGGCGGCGATGACGGCGCCGAGGCCGACGGCGATCGGCCGGGTCGCGCCCTTGCCGAGCACCAGCAGCCCGACCAGCAGCGGCGGGAACAACAGGTAGTACTGCTCCTCGATGGCCAGCGTCCAGAAGTGCTGGAACGGGGACTCGGTGGTGAACAGCGCGCCGTAGCTGTCCCCGACGGCGATGAAGCGCCAGTTCGCCACGTAGAACAGCGAGGCGAGACCGTCGCCGCGCAGGCGGAACAACTGGGAGGCGTCGGCCAGGAACGCCGAGGCGACGGTGATGCCGGCGATGGTCAGCAACGACGCCGGGAGCAGGCGCCGGAAGCGGCGCCGCCAGAAGGTGCCCAGGGCGACGCGATCGGTCGACCGATGCTCGGCCAGCAGCAGCGAGGCGATGAGGAAGCCCGACAGCGTGAAGAACGTGCTGACCGACAAGAACGCGCCCGGGGCCCACGAGAACCCGGCGTGGAAGAAGAAGATGGCGAGCAGCGCCAGGGCGCGCAGACCGTCCAGGGCAGGCTGGTAGGCGAGCCGTCCGCTGGGGGCGTCGGCAGTCGATCGGCCCCCCGACGGGGCTACGGCGGTCATGGCTCGTCCCCGAGGCTATCGGCGGCCCGCGCTAGGTTCGGTTCGTGCCCGACGACCACCCCGGCGTGGCCCGCTGGATGCGGATCGCGCTGCTGTGCGCCGTGCTGGCGCCGGCGGTGGTCGGGCTGGTGGCGGCAGCACGCACCCCGTGGCACCCCCACACCGACCGTGCCGTCATCGCGGCGCGCACCGCCGACGTGTGGGGCGGCGACCTGCCCCTGACCGGCGCCTACAGCCGGTATGCCTTCAACCACCCCGGACCGATGGCGAACCTCGTGCTCTCGGTGCCCTACGAGCTGTCGGGCGAGCAGCCCCGCTCGCTGCTCGCCGGCACCCTGATCATCGCCGGTGCCTCGGCGGCGCTGGCGGTGTGGCTGGCGCTCGGCGTGGCGGGTCTGTCCGGTGGCCTGGCGGCGGCGACGATGGCGCTCGTCGCCATGCGCGCCATCGGTCCCGAGGTGCTGCGCGACCCCTGGAACCCGTTCGTGCTGCTGGGACCGGTGCTGGTGTGCCTCGTGGCGGCGTGGGCGACCTCGAGCGGCAGCCGGTGGTCCCTGACCGTGTTGGTCGTCGCCGGGAGCTTCGTGGTGCAGGCCCACGTGGGCACAGCGGTGCTCGTGGCCGCACTCGTCGTGTGGGCGACGGCGGCGTACGTCGTCGCCGAGCGCCGCACCCGCGCCTGGGTCGTGCCCGTGGTGGTGGCGACCGGCGCCGGGCTCGTGTGCTGGCTGTTGCCGTTCGTCGATCAGCTCACCGCCGAGGCCCCGAACCTGTCGGCGATCGCGGCGTTCTTCACCGGCGGCGCCGAGGCGGCGGCGGGGGAGCGGCTGCCGTTGGGCCAGGCGCTGGGCATCGCCGGGCGCGAGCTGCTGCCGATCGGGCCGTGGCTGACCGGCGACGAGCCCGAGTTCATCGGCGTGCAGCCGGCGTGGTCCGGGTGGAGCGCCGTGCTGGCCGTGTTGCTCGCCGCGATGGTGGTCGTCCGCCGACGCCTGGCGCCCGAGGACGTGCGGGCGTCGGACCCGGTGGCGCGCCTGGCGGTGACGGCGCTGGTGGCGATCGGGGCGACGGTCGTGGCGCTCGCCGGGGTGCGTGACCTGCCGGCCGGGTACCTGTTCCGCTGGACCTGGGTGGTCGGTGCCTTCGCCTGGATCGCCCTGGTGTGGGCGATCGGGTCCACCGTGTGGGCCCGCGTGCGGCGGCCGCTGCCCACCTGGGTGCCCGCCGTCGCCGTCGGCGCCGTGGCGGTCCTGGGCCTCGTCGTCGCCGTGCCGGCCTGGGACGCCGATCCGCCCGACCGGGCCGCGTCCGATGCGGTGGCGGCGCTGATCGGTCCGGCGGAGGCGGCGCTCGAGCCGGGCCAGCCGATCACCTTCGCGACCGTGGGCGACGACATCGGCCAGCTGGGTGGCGGGATCGCCTACGAGCTCGAGCGGCGCGGCCATCCGCTGGCCGTCGTCGACGACCCGGCCAACCGGCGGATCTGGGGCAACCGTCGGGCCGAGCGCGACCCGCAGGCCGACGGGACGGCACGCCTGGTCATCGCCACGGGCGCCGGTGCCGCCGAGATGGAGCTGCCCGAGGTCGACCTGCTCGGCACCTTCGACAACCTCACCGCCGACGAACGGGCCGAGGCCGACGCCCTGCGGTCGCGGATCGCCGAGCTCGTCGCCGCATCCGGCCAGGTGGACGGAGCGTTCCCGGACCTGCGGGCCGCCGGCGTCAGCGAGGCCGACATCGCCCGCCTCCAAGATCTCGCCGAGCGCGACTACCAGGCCGCCGTCTACCTCGACCGCTCAGGAGGCTGACCCAACCGATCAGCGGGTCGCAGCGTGTAAGGGGTGATGGTGGGAGTGCCCAGGTGACCGACGACGGGTTCGAGCAGCTGTTCCGGCAGGAGTTCGCACCGCTCGTGCGCGCCCTCGCTGTCGCCTGCGGCGACCCTCGTCGGGCCGAGGACGCCGTGCAGGACGCCTTCGTGCAGGCCCACCGGCACTGGCGTCGAGTGCGTGGCTACGACCAACCGGGTGCTTGGGTGCGTCGGGCGGCACTGCATCGGCTCGTCGATCAGGAACGCTCGGCCGCTCGGGACCGGCATCGCCGTCGACGGCTCGCAGCACAGCCGACGAACGAGCCACTCGGACACGAACACGCCACCGTGGCGCGCGCCGAGCTGGTCGATGCGCTGGGCGCGTTGCCCGAACGCCAGCGTCTGGTCGTGTGCTTGCACTACCTCGCCGACCTCAGCGTCGACGACGTGGCGGCGGCGCTCGAGGTGGCGCCTGGGACGGTCAAGTCCCAGCTGCACGACGCCCGGTCGAACCTGCTCCGCTCGCTGGAGGTGCGTGATGGCTGACGATCCGCTTGCCGAGGCACTTGCCGACCTCGCACCTGACGTGGACGCGTCGGCGTCGTGGGCGACCACGGGCCGGACGATCCGTCGGCGCCGTCGGCGCCAGGTCGCGGGTCTTGTCGTCGCGGGGTGCCTCGTCGCGGTGGCGTCCGTCAGCGTGGCGCTGGCGCGCCCCGACGGCGACGGTGTCGACCTCGCCATCTACGTGCCGACACCGACCACCACCCCGGTTCCTGACGAGCTCACCATCACCTGCGACGGAGGCGTCGGTTCGCTGAGCACCGACGTCGTCCAGACGAACCCAGCCGGTGTCCGGGTCACGATCGATGGTGGCGAGGCCGGCGGCACCGTCGTGGTGGTTGCCGAGGCAGAGCCAGACGATGCAACGGTCTTCCTGCGGTTGGCGCCGAGGGCATCTGGCGGCCGGCCGGTGTCCGGCGATGGCTCGTCGTATCCGCCAGGGCGGTTCGAGGTCCGGTGCGGGTCGCTCGAGGACGGGGACCTTTCGGATTCCTCGCCACCGGTGTGGTTCGAGGTCATCGATCCCGGCGGCAATTACGGCTACCGATGGTCGGAACCATGTGTCAACGCGACCCGCACCTTCGTATTCGTGGCACCCGACGAGCTCGAAGCGGCTCTCGTCGACACCTTCGGCCCGTCAGCCCGAGTGGTCCCGTCCGGGTACCGGGCCGCGTCCCCAGCGCAGTTGGTGGTCTTGGTCGACGACGAACCGGTCGGTAGCGCAATCGAATTCCCCGATCGGGCGCAGTACCTGGTGATGCGCTGCGAGTAACGACCGCTCAGGAGGCGGGGCGTAGGCCGCGGAGACCCTTCCAGGCCAGTTCGGCGACCTGCTCGGCCAGCTCGTCGACCGGCAGGTCCTTGCCCGAGGCGATCCAGTAGCGGCACACGGCCTCGGCCATGCCC
>JAGQTE010000087.1 GCA_020439175.1 Acidimicrobiales bacterium
GTGGTGGACGGCGACAGGGATGGCGCTTGCGGGGACCCCGAAGGGATCGAGCACGGGGCGCACATCGAAACGACGCCCGGCGTGGTGCTGTTCTGGCCCGAAGGGTGGGCTCAGGGCTACCCGAAACGCGTCACCGACCACTTCGCTGACGTGCCCCGCCCCGAGGTGGGCGACACGGCGTGGATCATCCGAGGGGAGGGGTGATGGGCGACGACGTGTTCGTACTCGACCGCGAGGAGAACCCGCACCCGAGGATGCTGACTGAGGCGCTAGCAGCTCGTCAGCGGGCCTTCGCTAGCCAAGGGGTAGCCGGCGAGCGCCCCATCGACGAGCCGCAGTCGTTCTGGCGTGGCTACCTCTCCGCCATGTGCGCCGCCACGGGTTGCGACGAGGCCGAGATGATCGCGTGGCTCGACAGCCACCAGTGGCGCCGAGGTGTGGGCGGATGATCCATTACCACGGCGGCCCGATCACCCCCGAGACCTGCGCCGTCGTGGCGTGGTCCGGGCGGCATGCCTTCTGCTCATTCGATCATCGCGCCGGAACTGCACGTCAGATCGAGACTGCGGCCGCCATCTGCCAGTCATTCGCGCTCGACAATGGCGCCTTCCCGGCGTGGACGCGGGGCGAACCCGTCACGGATTGGGCGCCGTTCTACGCTTGGGCGGCGAGTTGGTTGACGCATCCGGCGTGCGATTGGGCCGTCATCCCCGACGTGATCGGCGGCACCGAGGCCGAGAACGACGCCCTGGTGCGGGAGTGGCCGCTCGGCTTCGCCGGTGTGCCCGTGTGGCACCTGAACGAGTCGATCGACCGGCTGGTCAGCCTCGCCGACGACTGGCCCCGCGTCGCCCTCGGGTCGGCCGCAGAGTACGACGTCAAGTCACCGAGGGCGGCCCTCGACCGGCTGGCCGAGGCGCTGCCGGCGATCAGCGACGCCGACGGCAGGCCGCTGGTCAAGCTCCACGGCCTGCGGATGCTGCGACCCGAGATCGTGGAGCGGGTGCCGCTGGCATCGGCTGACTCTACGAACCTCCGCAATGCCGGCTTCGACCTCGCGTGGAAAGGCACCTACCAACCCGCCACGAAGGAGGCGCGAGTCATGGTGCTCGTGGACCGCATGGAGTCGCACAACGCGCCCGACCGGCTGCTGTGGTCGCCGGCGCAACAGCTCGACGTGTTCGCACTGGAGGCCACGTCGTGACGCCGCTCGACCGCATCCTCGACGGCCTCGAAGCCGCCTGGATCGCCGCCGCCGACCTCGACCCGTACGACCGCCCCGACGGCCTCAGCTACCTGCTGTGGCAGGCCGGCCAGTTCATCGAGCAGCACCGGCCCGGCCTCGTCGACCGGCTGCTCGACAGCATCGACGACGCAGACGGCGAGGCGACGTGAACGCCGGACTGCTACGCGCCGACGCCATCGCCCTGCCCCTCGCCGACGACTCGGTGGATCTCGTCGTGACCTCGCCCCCGTACTTCGCGCTGCGCAGCTACACGGACGGCGGCGAGCACTACGACGGCCAGATCGGCTCGGAGGCGACGCCGGCCGAGTTCCTGGCGGCGCTGTGGGCCGTGACGGGGGAATGCAAACGGGTGCTCAAGCCGTCCGGGTCGATGTTCGTCAACCTCGGCGACA
>JAGQTE010000088.1 GCA_020439175.1 Acidimicrobiales bacterium
CGCCGTCGAGTCCGAGTGCGAGCCGGCCGGATCCCCACCAGCGTCCAGGAGGCTCGTCCGGATCGAGGTAGTAGTCGACCGGACCACGGCTCAGGCGGTCGGGGCGTTCCCGGTCCTCGGCGAGCCCCGCGTAGTAGTCGAGCAGCTTCCCGAGCTTGTCGTTCGACGCCTGCAGCGTCGTGCAGCGCATCACCGGGACGTTCCCGATCGAGCGAATGCACTCGTCTGTGACCCCATGACCTACTAGGCCGATGAGGCTCGGGAATCTCGCGGGAGTGCTTCTGCCTCAGGCTAGTGAGAGCATTGGCTGCCAGATGTGGCCGTCGGTCGTTCGATGAGAATCGGAGGGGCTGTAGGTGTCGAAGAGTGAGAAGGCGCCGATCACGGACGCCGTCGAGCAGGTCGTTCGATCGGTGCTCGTCCCGACCCTCAAGGAGCGTGGCTTCAGGAAGCAGCGCCATCACTGGTGGGGAGATACAGACGCGACGCACCGGGCGGTCACGGTGCAGAGTTCGCAGTACAACTCGGTGGCCAACGGGCGCTTCACCATCGAGATCGGGGTCTCCTACCCGTGCGTTGGCGAGGATCGGCCGAACAAGCCCGGTGCGTTGTATTGCCGGCATCGGGAGCGGATCGGGTTCCTACTGCAGGAGCCTCATGACCTCTGGTGGTCCTATGAGGACGCGCGTGATCCGGTCGAGCGACTCAAGAACGAGGATTCGTTGCGCGAGGTCTGGTCAACGGCGGGCTTGCCCTTCCTCGACCGAGTGGAGGATCCGACCGAGTACATGGAGTACCTGCTCCGGGAACCTGCGGCGGGTCCACCCGGGATCGAAGCGATTGAGCTGGCGCAAGGGCTCGGGAGCCAGGCCTATCTGGATCGAGCCATCGATGGGTACCTCACGGACTTGAGGTCGGATCACCACGTCCACACCTACCAGAACCCTTTTTCAGTGGGAGATCTGGCCGTGTACTACGCGGAGCTCCTGCCGCACCTCCACGCGGCGGGACGGTCGTTGACCGGCGATGATCTCGAGAGGGCACACGAGGCGGTGACCGAGACGGTGAAAGCGCTCGAAGCAGGCCATCAGCACTATCGCTACCGGCATCACAACCGTGCCGGACTGTTGAACGAGCTTGGCGACCTCCTCGGCATCGAGACCCGCCCGGCGCTCCTCACCGCCTCCGACTGAGGCGCCCGTCCGATTGGTCCGAACTCGCGTGCGTCGTCATCGGCTCGGCCCAGTACGCCGAAGGAGTTCCGTCGCGTCGATGTTGCACGCAGGTTGCACGCCGGCCGGAACCAGCGCCCGAAAACGACCGCAGGTCAGACCTGAAACCCGGTCTGACCTGCTGGTTCTTCTGGTGGTCGGGACCGGCGTCGATCCGGTGACCTTCCGCTTTTCAGGCGGACGCTCTGCCAACTGAGCTACCCGACCGTGCCCGTCCTCACGAGGGAGAAGGGGAGCGGTCCCGACGGGATTTGAACCCGCGACCTCCGGCTTGACAGGTCGGCGTGCACTCCAAACTACACCACGGGACCTAGGTTGCATGCCGTCCGACCGGAGTCGGGCAGACACCCAAGGCCTGTCTCCCGAACGGCCGAGGCCGTGCGAGCGACAGCGGCAGACTCTAGCCCACGGCACCTTCATCGAAGCCAACCGGATCCGAGCGTGCGTGCGTTGGCACCCCCAACGGGATTCGAACCCGTGTTACCGCCTTGAAAGGGCGGCGTCCTAGGCCACTGGACGATGGGGGCCGGTTCCGCGAGATGCGGGACGGGCCACGATACCAAGGTGCTCGATGCCGTCTCGACGGGGATGCCGTCCGGCCGCCACGATGGAGGCATCAGCGCCGAGGACGAACCGAACGACGACTGGGACGACGACCTCGAGCCCGGTGCCATCGCCTTGCCGTTGCGCGCCGTCGTGCCGCTCGACGACGGCACGTTCTACGTCAACCTTCCCCCGGTGTTTCGGTCCGTGTTGCACCAGGCCGTCGACGACCTGCGCCATCGCATCGTCATGGGTGACGACTCCACGCGCCGACTGTTCCCGACGGCCTACCCCGACGACCCCGCACTCGACGCCGAGTACCGACGCCTGATGGGCGACGAGCTGCTCCGGTCGCGCTTCGGTGCGCTCGACGCCGTGACCGAGTCACTCGACAACGAGGTGCTCGATGCCGACCAGGCCAATGCCTGGCTCCAGGCGATGAATGCGTTGCGCCTGGCGTTCGGCACCGAGCTCGGTGTCGACCACGACGAGTGGGAGCTCGCCGAGGACGATCCGCGTCTGGCGCTGTACGACCTGTACACCTACCTCGGCTATCTGGTCGGGTCGATCATCGACGCCCTGCGCCACGACGACGGCACGACCTGATCGCCCGCGGCTCGCGTCCTGGTGCCGTCAACGCACACACGCGCGCAGGCCGTCGCGTTGCGCCTGCTGGAAGACGGACAGGTCCAGGTCGGGGTCGGCCAGCTGTTCGACGGTCAGGGCGTCGGTCGTGGTCTTCGCAGCGCACAGCGCCTCGTCGTCCGTCGCGCCGAGCTGGATCGCCTGGGCAGCCACGTAGAGACGGGTCGTCGGCAGGACGATGGACTCGGTGCCCTTAGCGGTGATGCCCATCTCCGCTTCAGGGCCCGGGTCGCATGACTCGATCGCCACGACGCTGGCCTCGCGCTCGACCGAGGCGTCGGCCTCTTCGGGCATCGCATCGGCCCATGCCTGCATCGTGTCCTCGAGGTCGTCGCCATCGGCGTCGGACGCCGTGGCGAGGTCGATGGCGGCGCAGGTGGCGCCGTCCCGGGTGAAGACGAGCAACTGGTCCCCTGCCACGAGATCGGTGGCGGCCATCGCCTCGTGCGCGTCGATCCGCGCCGCCAGCATCAGGAACAGGGTGAGCGCCCCGAGCGAGTCGGTGTTGGCGAGCCGCTCCTGTTCGGAGAGCTCGTCGGCAGGTTCGGGCAGGTCGGGTGGGGGCAGCGCCTCCCGCTCGGCGCCGAGCAGCTGATCGGCCGGGTCGAAGATGGCGCCCTCGTCAGGAGGGGGCGTCCGCAGGGCGCGGTCCACCTCGTCGTACCCGCCTTGGGCGTGCAGCAGGCTCTGGTATGCCGGGCCGAGGATGTACGGCGCGCCGAACGAGGCGATCAACGCGTCGTTGACGCCCTCGGAGGCCTCCGTGGCCTCCTCGATGCCTTCGGACTCGGCATCGTCGATCTCGTCCTGTTCCGCGTCCGACAGGGACGCCACGTACGCGTCCTCGACCCACACGGCGTCGCCTTCGACGACGGTGCGGAAGGCGTCGGAAGCGCTCGTCGTCTCGGCCGTGTCGAGCACGTCGAGGTCGAAGTGCTGATCCTGCAACGCGTGGGTCAGCTCGTGCACGAGCGTCACCTCGACGTCGGGGGTGAGCTGCTCGCCTTTGACGCGCACCCGCTTGTCGTCCGACGAGTAGTAGGCGAGCACACCTGCCGAGTACATCTGATCGGTCTGGGCCTCCAGGTCGATCGGGCCCTCGTGCAGGCCCAGCGCGCGCAGCAGCTCGCCGTACTGCTCGTACGCCTCCTGGCGCGCCGCGGCCTCCTCGCCGTCGATGCCCTCGTCGTCGGTGAGGAGCGCGTCGAACTCGGCGTCGGGGATGAAGTCGACGTAGACCGGGTGCTCGAACTGGAGCCCACGCTCCTGCTCGACGAAGGCCGCGAACGGCTCGACGCGCGGATCCCAGGCGTCGGGGTACGGCTTGGTGGCAGCGATCAGCGCCACCGCTGCGCCGATCACGACCAACACGACCACCACCGATGCCACGCTGATGGCGATGGCGAGCCGTGTGGCGCGCCTCGACGGAGGGGGTGCGACGGGTGGGGTCGGGGCTCCCGCGCCGGCGGCGGTTCCCCATCCCGGTGGCGGCGTGCCCCACGGCGGCGTCGCGGATTGCGGCGGCGTCGTACCCCATCCCGGCGGTTGCGGTGGCGGCGTCCAGGCCGGTCGTGGTGGTGGGACGTTCCATCCGGGCCCCGGCGGCGGGCCGGGCGGCGGCGTGCCCCAGGGGTCGTGGGGCGGAGGGTTCGGCGGTGCGCCGTCGGGTGGTTGCCAGGTCATCGGATGGTGCGCCTCACGGCCAGGGGCGAACCGACTCGGCGGCTCCGCCCGGCGCGCTGGGCCGAGACGCTAGTCCTGTTGCATCGTTGCCCACAGGCCATGCTCGTGGAGCCGGAAGACATCGAGCTCAGCCTGCTCGCGCGTCCCGTTCGACACGACGGCACGGCCCTTCGTGTGCACGTCCCACATCAGCTGCTCCGCCTCGGCGAGGGAGTAGCCGAACAGCTTCTGCAACACGAACGTGACGTAGTCCATCAGGTTGATGGGGTCGTTCCACACGATCACCACCCAGGGGCGGTCCGGATCGTGCGTCGTCTCGACGTCGAGCTGCTCGAGCTCGACCGGCGCGGTCATCGGTGCGGTCACGGCTCAGCCCACCGAGGTCGGTGTCGGCCGGTGCGCGCCGTCGACGGCGGCCGGGTCGTCGGCGTCGCGCTCGTGCACTTCGTCGGGTCGGGCGACCGTGGCGAGCCGCAGCTGCACGACCGCGGCCCACACGATGACGGCGCCGGCGATGTGCAGCTCGACGAGGAGCGCCGGCACGCCGGTGAAGTACTGGGTGTAGCCGATGGCGCCCTGTACGACGATGGCGCCGACGAGCCACCGTGCGCGGCGATCGAGCCGAGGCGTCGTGCCCTGCCGGACCAGCAGGGCGATGGTCGTCACGGCCAGGACCAACAAGATGATCACGGCGACACCGTGGATCCGTGCCGCGTCGGGGATGGCGATCGGCAGGCGGTCGGCGCGCGAGTCGCCGCCGTGCGGCCCGGCTCCGGTGACGACGGTCCCGGTGGTCAGCACGAGGAGACCCCAACCGAGCAGGGCGCCCGTGAGTCGTCGCACCGCCGGGGGTGCGACGACAGCGGCAGGCCCGGCTGCCGTGCTGGCGCGGTCGTGGAGGACCAGCGCGTTCCACAGCAGGACCATCGAGAGCATGAAGTGGCCGATCACCGAGACCGGGGCCAGCTCGAGCAGCACGACCATCCCGCCGAGCACGATCTGGGCGACCATGCCGACGACGAGGCCCAACGACCACCACAGCAGGTCACGACGGCGCGGCACACGGATCAGCGCGCCGAGCACGGCGGCGATGATGGCGATCGACACGGCACCGGTCACCAGGCGGTTGACGAACTCGACCATGGCGTGCGGCGAGTCGAGCGCAGCGACGAACTGGTCCTCTTCGCACGTGGGCCAGTCCGAGCATCCGAGACCCGACCCGGTGAGCCGGACCGCGGCACCCGAGATGGTGATGAACGACAGCGCGAGCACCGCGCCGAACGTGATGCGGCGGTAGGCGCGGGCCGAGAGGGCGAGACGCACGGCGACCAGGCTAGGAGGGCGCGCCGCTGGTTCGGGAATCGACCTGGGCGGGACGGCCCCTCTACCCTTGGCGCCGTGCAGGCCACCGTCACGAGGGTCCCGCTCCGCGACCGCATCGGCGGGTTCGTGGCGCTGACGAAGCCCCGGATCATCGAGCTGCTGCTGGTGACGACGGTGCCGACCATGGTCGTGGCAGAGCAAGGGCTTCCCTCGGCGTGGTTGGTCGTCGCCACGGTGCTCGGCGGCACCCTTGCCGCCGGCGGCGCCAACGCCATCAACATGTACGTCGACCGCGACATCGACGCCCTGATGGAACGCACCCGCAAACGACCGCTCGTCACCGGCGTCGTCGAACCCCGCGAGGCGCTGGTGTTCGCCGTGAGCATCGAGGTGCTGGCCTTCGTGTGGCTGTGGGGGTTCGTCAACCTGCTCTCCGCCGTGCTGGCGGTGTCGGCCTGCCTGTTCTACGTGTTCGTGTACACGTTGTGGCTGAAGCGCACCTCGACCCAGAACATCGTGATCGGCGGAGCCGCCGGGGCGGTGCCCGTGCTCATCGGGTGGTCCTCGGTGACCGACAGCCTGGCGCTGGCCCCGTGGCTGCTGTTCGGCGTCGTGTTCTTCTGGACGCCCCCGCACTTCTGGGCGCTGGCGATCAAGTACCGCGACGACTACTCGGCCGCCGACGTCCCGATGCTGCCGTCGGTCGTCGACCACCACACGACGGCGGTGCGCATCGTGCGCTACTCGGTGGTCGTGGTCGTGCTGAGCCTGGTGTTCGGCCCGGTCGCCGACCTCGGCGCCATCTACCTCGTGTCGGCGGCCGTGCTCGGCGGCCTGTTGCTGTGGTACTCGGTTCAGGTGCTGCGCGAGGAGAGCGCGAAGCGGGCGATGCGCCTGTTCACGTGGTCCATCACCTACCTGACGGCCCTGTTCGTGGCCATGGCGGTGGACGTGCTCGTCCGGTTCGGCCTGTGAGCCCGACGGCTGCCGTGGGGATTTGGGGTCGCGCCGCGAGCGGCAACTATTGTCCCGTCCGACCGGCCCCCGCAGCGCAGCTGCGTTTGGGTCGACCGTGCACGTCCGGCATCAGGCTCCCCGTGGAGCCGACCGCCCCCGACGGCGAGGTACTCGCAGACCAATGGCCATGACCGAAACCAGCGCTCCCGCTGAGACGGCCCCGGACGCCGCCGACACCCATGAGGTCGGCGGTCTGGCGGGCATGCTCGGGTCGGGTGACCACAAGGTGCTCGGCCGGATCTGGATCACCTGTGCGTTGGTGTTCGGCCTGATGGGGTTCACCCTCGTGGGCATCACCGCACTCGGCCAGGTACCCGATGCCAGCTTCCCGTCGGCGAACGCCGCCTTCCGCATCTCGACGCTCGGTCGGGTGTCGATGCTGCTGCTGTTCATCCTGCCGCTGTTCATCGGTCTGGCGACCTACGTCGTGCCGCTGCAGGTGGGCGCCCGCACGATCGCCTTCCCTCGGGCCGCCGGTGCTGCGCTGTGGACCTGGCTGCTCGCCAGCGCCGTGATGCTCGGTTCGTTCCTCGCCGGCGGCGGGTTCCGTGCCGAGGACCAGCGTCTCGTCGATCTCTCGCTCGTCGCCTTCGGTGCCGTCGTGGCATCCCTGCTGCTGGCGACGATCTGCATCATGACGACGGTCGTGGCCCTGCGGACTCAGGGGATGAGCCTCGATCGGGTGCCGTTCTTCTCGTGGTCGATGCTCGTCGCCGGCGCCGTGTGGCTCATGCAGCTCGGTGTGGCGATGGCCAACCTGGCGCTGATCTACGTCGATCACCACTTCGCCGGCGCAGCGACGCCGTTCGGGCGGGCCGAGGCCCAGTTCCCGCAGCTGTCCTGGGTCATCTCGCAGCCGGCGGTGTTCGCCCTGGCCATCCCGGCGCTCGGCATCACCTCGGACATCGTGGTCGGTCTCGGCCGCTCCCGGCAGCCCCAGCGCGGCGTGCTGCTGGCCGGCATCGGTCTGTTCGGTGCCGTGAGCTTCGGTGCCTGGGCCCAGCCGGGCTTCATCCGGGATCTGCCGGAGAACGCCTTCTTCGTCGGTGCGTCGGTCGCCGTCGGTCTGCCGCTGTTCCTCGTGCTGGGCGGTTGGATCGCGGCGCTCGTCCGGGGCAAGCCGAAGGTCGCCGGCCCCCTCGCCCTCGGCCTGGTCAGCGGGCTGCTCCTGATGGGGGCCGCCCTGGCGAGCGCGCTGTATGTGATGAAGCCGCTCGACCTGTACGGCGAGCCGACGACGGCTGCGGTCGGCGCGCTGACCGGCGCCGTGTGGGGCCAGGACGCCTGGCAGGTGGGACTCGCCGGCCTGGTCGTCGTGGCCGCCGCACTCGGCGCCTTCGCCGGCCTCGCCTGGTGGGGCCCCAAGATCACCGGCCACGTGGTCGGCGACGGCCCCGCGAAGCTCGTCGTCCTCACCGGCGGCCTCGGGGCGCTGCTCATCGCCGTGCCCTACTTCGTGATCGGATTCTCAAACTCGTCCGAGGTGAGCGGCTCCACGCTCAAGACGCTGAGCTACGCCACCGACGCCGGTGCCGTCCTCGTGCTGGTGTCGATCCTGCTCATCGGCTTCGCCCTGCTCAAGAGCCTGAGCGGACCGGCCGCAGCCAACGACCCGTGGGGCGGCGGGCAGACCCTCGAGTGGGCGACGGCGTCGCCGCCGGCGCAGGGCAACTTCGGTGAGCTGGCCCTGGTCGAGTCGGCCGAGCCGCTCCTCGACGGTGCGGAGGAGGTCTGATGTACGACGAGACCCTCAACCTGGCCGAGGTGCCGGCGGCGCCGGTGGCCCGCCCCCGTGTGCTGATCGTCGCCACGGCGTTCGCCGCGGTCGCCGCCTTGATGTACTTCGCCGGTCTGATCGGCATCTACCTGACACAGCGCGCCGCCGAGATCGCACAAGGTCGCGTGTGGTTGCCCGAGTCGGTCGACATCCCGCTGACGCAGGCGAACATGCTCTTCGGGACGTTGCTGCTCTCGGTGATCCTCATCCACTGGGCGTCGCAGGCGGCCCGCAACGACGACCGCCCGCACCTCTACCTGGCGCTCGGGCTCACCCTGTTGATGGGCTTCGCCTTCATCAACCAGTCCTTCTACCTGCTCAGCCTCACCGAGATGGATCTCGCGGCCGGGCGGTTCGAGCTGTTGGTGTACACGATCGCCATCAGCCACATGATCATGCTCATGGCCGCCATGCTCTACCTCGTGGTGGTGGCCTTCCGGGCGCTCGGTGGTCAGGAGACGAGCGTGCACCACGATGGCGTGAAATCCGCAGCCCTGCTGTGGGACGCCATGGTGCTCGTGTACGGCCTGATCTGGATCTCGATCTACGTGATGAAGTAGGGCGACGATGCTGACCTTCTTCCGCAGCCGCATGTTCACGCCGGCGTTCAAGCTCTTCGCCGGGTTCGCCGCCGCCGGCTACGTCGGCGCGATCCTCCTCGCCTGGGCGAGCAACGGCAACACGTGGACCTTCGACGGCACGTTCCCGTTCATCCACATCGAGAACATCGTCGAGAGCCTCACCGGCCCGCTGTCGTTCGGCTGGAAGGGTCCGGTCGGCAACCACGCCGGCTACGTGGTCCTGCTGAGCTTCGCCGGCGTGTCGGCGTTCCTCGCCGGTCTGCTCGTGGCGTTCCGCGACGCCGATCCCGAGGCGCAGGCCGAGGTGGTGCAGACCGAGACGGTGCCGCTCACCAAGGCACCCACGGGGAGCTCCTACTGGCCGATCCTCGCCGCGCTCGACGTCGTGCTGCTGCTGGTCGGCCTCGCCGTCAACAACTGGTACTTCATCGCCGGCCTGTTCGGTGGCGCCATCATCCTCGGTGCCTGGTCCTTCCAGAACTGGGCCTACCGAGCCACCGGCGACGACCGCATCAACCGCGAGCTGTACCACCGCTTCGTCGATCCGTGGCGCGTGCCGGTGCTCGGCGTGGTGTGCGTGGCGCTGGTGGCCGTCGCCTTCTCCCGGGTCTTGCTCGCAGCGCCCAACAAGTCGGCGTCGGTGTGGGTGTTCGCCGTGGTCGGCACGGTCGTGTTCGTGCTCGTGCTCGCCATGGCGTATGGCAAGCGGACCAACAAGAACCTCGTTGCCGCCTTGCTCGTGTTGGGAGCGCTGCTGTTCGTCGGTGCCGGCATCGCTGCGGCGGTCATCGGCGAGCGGGAGATCGAGCACCACGGCACTGGCGGTGAGCACAGCGAAGAGCCGGCAGGGACCGAGCACGAAGGCGGCCTGGCACCCATCGGTGCGCCGGCCACCGTCGAGGGAGCGCAGAGCTGATGAGCGACGCCGAGCAGAGCGAACTCACGCCCGAGGAGCAGCACCAAGCGGCGAACCACCGCGGCAAGATGCCGCTGCTCGCCAAGATCTTCGGTGTCCTCGCCGTCGGGGCGACCACTGCGGTGCTGATCGGGTCGATCTACGCCGTGTTCGACCAGGAGAACAAGCCGCTCAACGGTCTGAACCCCCAGGGCCCCAAGGCCCAGACCATCCAGAACCTCGTGCTGCCGGTGTTCGTCGTGGCCGGCATCGTCATGGTCATCGTGTGCGCCGCGGTGCTGTTCATCTCGTGGAAGTTCCGGCGCCGCACCGACGAGGACCCGCACAGCATGGGCGTGCAGACCGAGGGCAACATGCCGCTCGAGCTCACGTGGACCGCCATCCCGGCGCTGATCCTGTTCGCCATCGCCATCGGCACGATCATCACCAGCCTCGAGCTCGAGCCCAAGGTCGGGCCTGAGACCCTCGAGGTGCGCGTCATCGGGCAGCAGTGGTGGTGGAGCTACGAGTACGACCTCGACCAGGACGGCAACTTCGACGACCTGGTCACCGCCAACGAGCTGGTCGTGCCGACGGGGCGTGACGTGAACCTGCGCATCACCTCGAACGACGTCATCCACTCGTATTGGATCCCCGAGCTCAACGGCAAGAAGGACGCCGTGCCGGGCCAGATCAACGACTGGGCGCTGCGCGCCGACGAGGTCGGCACCTACCTCGGCACCTGCACCGAGTTCTGCGGGCTGTCGCACGCCAACATGCGCATGCTCGTGCGCTCGGTCTCGCCCGACGACTTCGACGCCTGGGTCGAGGGCCAGCAGCGTGAAGCGGTCGAACCCGCCGAGGGGTCGCTCGCCGCCGAAGGCAAGAAGGTGTTCGAGGCGCAGCTGTGCTCGAGCTGCCATCTGATCCGTGGCGTGAACGAGGCCAAGGTCGAGGACCCCGAGAAGGGTGTCGACGCGCAGCTGGTGTCCGGCAACGCTCCGGACCTCACCCATTTCGCTTCGCGGGGCACGTTCGCCGGTGCCATCTACAACTCCCGGTACCCGAACCCGGACGGCAACGACCAGCCCTACGGCGCCACGTGCACAGCCGAGGACACCGATGCCTGTGGCGAGCCGCTCGACAACGCCACGCCGGGCAACCCGGACAACCCCTTCTACGCACCGAACGTGGAGAACTGGTTGCGCGACCCGGTCGCCATGAAGCCGATGGCGCCACTCCAGACCGAGAACCCGTACGCCGACGGCCGCGTGCGCGGCATGCCGAACCTCGGCCTGTCGGAGGACCAGATCGATCAGCTCGTCGCCTACCTCGAGACGCTGAGGTGAGCACCGTGACCGGCGCCCCCACCCACCGCACCAACCGACCTGGAGCAGTCTGATGGCAGTTGCAGACGCACCGCTGGCACTCCCGTCCGGAGCGCCATCTCACGACGGCAAGGTCCTGGGCGTGTTCACGCGCGCCCAGCGCACCACGGGCTGGCGCTCGTGGATCACCGGTGTCGACCACAAGAAGGTCGGCATCATGTACGGCGCCGCCGCCATCTTCTTCCTGCTGATCGGCGGCTTCGAGGCGCTGCTCATCCGCATGCAGCTGTGGGCCCCGCGCCAGCAGCTGCTCTCGGCCGACGTGTACAACCAGGTGTACACGATGCACGGCACGACCATGGTCTTCCTCGTCGTCATGCCGATCGGCGCCGCGTTCGCCAACTACCTCCTGCCGTTGCAGATCGGCGCGCGCGACGTAGCGTTCCCTCGCCTGAACGCCTTCAGCTTCTGGTGCTTCCTGTTCGGCGGCATCTTCCTGAACACGTCGTGGCTGCTCGGCGGCGGTGCTGACGGCGGCTGGTTCATGTACGCCCCGAACAACGGCGTGCTCTACTCGCCGAGCCACGGCATCGACTTCTGGGTGCTCGGCCTGATCATCACGGGCATCGCCTCAATGGTGAGCTCGGTGAACCTGATCGTGACCGTCCTGAACATGCGCGCTCCGGGCATGTCCATGATGAAGATGCCGATCTTCACCTGGATGACCCTCGTGACGCAGTTCCTGCTGCTGTTCGCCCTGCCGGTCATCACGGTGGCGCTCTTCCTGCTGATGTTCAGCCGGATCTTCGGCGCCGCCTTCTTCAACATCGACGACGGCGCCAACCCGTTGCTGTGGCAGCACCTGTTCTGGATCTTCGGCCACCCCGAGGTGTACCTGATGATCCTGCCGTCGTTCGGCCTGATCTCGGAGATCCTCCCGGTGTTCAGCCGCAAGCCGATCTTCGGCTACTCGTTCATCGTCTTCTCCGGCGTGGCCATCGCCTTCATGGGCTTCGGCGTGTGGGCGCACCACATGTTCGTGTCCGGGCTCGGCCCGACCTCGGTGCTGGTCTTCTCGCTCACCACCATGTTCATCGCCGTGCCGACCGGCGTGAAGATCCTCAACTGGACCGCCACCATGTGGGGTGGCCGGTTGCGCTTCGACACGCCGCTGCTGTTCTCCATCGGCCTGATCACGATGTTCACCATCGGCGGCCTCTCGGGCGTGAGCCACTCGATCGCCCCGGCCGACACCCAGCAGACCGACACCTACTACATCGTCGCCCACTTCCACTACGTGCTCTTCGGCGGCGCCTTCTTCGGCTTCATGGGTGGCTTCTACTACTACTGGCCCAAGGTCTTCGGCTACATGCTCAGCGAGAAGATGGGCAAGTGGAACTTCTGGGTGCTGTTCTTGGGCTTCAACCTGACCTTCGGCCCGATGCACATCATCGGTCTGCAGGGCATGAGCCGGCGCTACTACACCTACGACCCGAACTTCGGCTTCGACATCTGGAACAAGATCGCCACCATCGGCGCCTTCACCATCGCCTTGTCGGTGATCCTGTTCATCGTCAACATCGCGCTCAGCTACAAGCGGTCGAAGTCGCTGCCGCCGGTCGGCGCCGATCCGTGGGACGCCCGCACGCTCGAGTGGATCACGCCGAACCCCACCCCCGAGTGGAACTTCGATCCGATCCCGACCGTCACCCGCGTCGACGACTTCTGGTACCAGAAGTACGAGGAGACCGCGGACGGAGGCCTGGTGAAGGTGCGTGACGCCAAGGACATCGTGCAGGACAGCGACGGTGTGGGCGTGCACCTGCCGTCACCTTCGTACTGGCCCATCGTGCTGGCGTTCGGCCTCCCCATCGTGGCGTACGGCCTGATCTTCTCGTGGTGGCTGTGCCTGCTCGGCGGGGCGATCATCGTCACGGCGATGTTCGGTTGGGCCTTCGAGCCGCCGGACGATCCCGAAGCCGCCCATGGGCACGGCCACGACGAGGCCGGCCACGACGACCACGGCAGCGCGGCCGATGTGGACGCGCTCGAGCAGGAGGTGGCTCCCGTTGGCTGATACGGCCACCTTCGAGCCGGTCCACGAGACCGGGCGTGACGCGGCGGCGCCGCACGCGCACATCGAGCACGACACCAACACCGGCATCTCCAACACCAAGTTGGCGATGTGGCTGTTCCTCGGCTCGGAGTGCCTGCTGTTCGGCGCCCTCCTGACCACCTACCTGCTGTACAAGAACCCGCTGCCGGGCCAGGGCCCGACGCGAGAGCAGCTCTTCGACATCCCGTTCACCTCGGCGTCGTCGTTCGTGCTGCTGATGAGCTCGCTGACCATGGTGCTGGCCGTGGCGGCCATCGAGCGCAGCGATCACCACCGGATGCGCATCTGGCTCGGCGCCACTGCCGTGCTGGGCAGCCTGTTCATCGCCGGCCAGATCTACGAGTTCACGACCTTCTACGCCGAAGGCCTCGGCTACACGACCAGCCGGTTCGGCAGCGCCTTCTACACCCTGACCGGTTTCCACGGCGTGCACGTGACGGCCGGCATCATCATGTTGGTGTCGTTGCTGCTGTGGTCGCTGCGGGGCAACCTCCCCGAGCACCGTTCGGAGACCGTCGAGGTCGTCGGCCTGTACTGGCACTTCGTCGACGTCGTCTGGATCGTCCTGTTCGCCGTCGTCTACCTGATCCCCTGACCGAGGCCGGAGGCACGACCACCATGGCGCATCCCCAGCAGCCACCCGTACCCACCTCGGTCCTCGACGGCGCAGTCGAGGACTACCCGAGCGACTGGAAGTACTGGCGCGTCGCCATCATCCTGTTCGTCCTCACCGCCATCGAGGTGTCGACGTACGTCCTGGCCGACTCGGTCTTCTCCGACAGCCGGGTGCTCATCGCCACGCTGCTGTTCCTGATGGTGGTCAAGTTCTGGGCTGTCGCCTGGTACTTCATGCACCTCAAGTTCGACAAGCGCATCCTGACGGTGGCCTTCTACTCCGGGCTGGCGCTGGCGATGGTCGTGTACCTGTGCATGTTGCTGGCGTTCCGCTACTTCGGCGATGACGGCATGATCTGCCCGTCGGAGAGCCTGAACTGCATCACCGAAGGCTGACGCTCACTCCCAGCGGAAGCGGGCAGCCGCCACGACCGGAGCGGCGACAGCCCACACGACGAGCACGGTCCACGCCTGCGCCGATGCAGCGTCGCCGGAGGTGAGCGACGCGCCCAGCACCTCGGACAACGCCGCGGCCGGGAGCAGTCGGGCCACAGCCTCCAAGGGTGCAGGGAGGCTCTCGAGCGGGATGATCATGCCGCCGAGCAGCAGCAGCACCAGGTACAGGCCGTTGGCGAGCGCCAGCGTGAGCGTGCCCTTGAGGGTGCCGGCCATGAGCAGGCCGATGCCGGCGAACGCCGCGGTGCCGGCCAGCACCGCCGGCACCGCCAGGGCCGCCGTCGCCGAGGGCCGCCAGCCGAGCGCGAACGCCGTGGCGCTGATCAACACCACCTGGATCGCCTCGACGACGAGCACCATGGCGATCTTGGCCACCACCAGCCGAGTGCGCCCCAACGGCGACACGCCGAGGCGCTTGAGCACCTTGTACTGCCGGTCGAAGCCCGTGCCGATGCCGAGGCTGACCATCGCCGTCGACATGACGGCGAGCGCCAGGATGCCGGGCGCCAGGAAATCGACCGGCTCGGTGACCCCATCGGGCACGGGGAGCACGTCGACGAGTGAGAAGAACACCAGCAGCAGCAGCGGGATGCCGAGCGACACCAGCAGCTGCTCGCCCTGGCGCAGGCTGAGCCGCAGCTCGTTGCGGACCTGCGCGGCGAGGATGGCTCCCGACGGGGCCGGCGCGCTCATCGTGCCCGCCGTGCACCACGGCGACTCCGGCCGGGCCCACCTGCGGCGGCGATGCGGGACGCCGCGGCCTCGCTCGGTGTGGCGGTCAGCGCCAGGAACACGTCCTCGAGCCGCTTGCGGCCGGCGCGCAGGTCGCCGAGGGCCAGGTCGTTGGCGGCCAGCCACGCCGTGAGCGCCGCCACGGCGTCCGGCGTCGGTGCCGTCGTCGCCACGTACTCGCCCGGAGCCGCCTCCCGAACCGAGGCGCCGAGCGCCGCCCCCAGCGCCGCCACATCGATGCCTCGCGGCGCGCCGAATCGGATCTCGTCGGTGCCGGTCTGCGCCATCAGCTCGGCCGGCGTACCGGACGCCACGAGACGGCCGCGGTCGATGATCAACACACGGTCGGCGAGACGTTCGGCCTCATCGAGGTCGTGGGTGGTGACCAGGACGCACACGCCGGCGTCGCGCAGCTCGGTGATGACCTGGCGGATCAGCTGCCGCCCCTGCGGGTCGACGCCGGCGGTCGGCTCGTCGAGGAACGCCACCTCCGGTTTGCCGACCAGCGCCAAGGCCAACGACAGGCGCTGCTGCTCACCGCCGGAGAGCTGGCGCCAGGTGCTGCGACGACGATCGGCGAGCCCGACACGGGTCAGCAGCTCGTCGGGGTCCTCGGCGTCGGAGAAGAAGGCGGCATAGAGCTCGAGGACCTCGATCGGGCGGATGCCGGTGGCGACACCGCCGTCCTGGAGCATCACACCGATGCGCGGGACGAGGGCGGCGTGGTCGGCGATGGGGTCCAGCCCCAGGACACGGATCGTCCCGCTCGCCGGCCGCCGGAACCCCTCGATGGCCTCGACGGTCGACGTCTTGCCTGCACCGTTGGGGCCGAGCAGCGCCACGATCTCGCCGGGGGCCGCGTCGAACGACAGTCCGTCGACGGCGACCAGGTCGGCGTAGGTGATGCGCAGGTCCTCGACGACGATGGCCGCCATGGCCGCCGACGCTACCGGCGCACCGGCCGCCGGACCGAACTGGTGGAGGCGGTGCCGGGGTCGGTTGTTAGGGTTTCGGCCCATGATCGACCTGCGGCGCGTGCGCACCGACTACGACAGCGTGGCGGCGGACCTCGCCCGCCGGGGTGACGACCTGGCCCAGCTCGAGCAGGTGCGGGACCTCGACGAGCGCCAGCGTGCGCTGGCGGCCGAGCGCGACGAGGTGCGGGCCCAGATCAAGGCGGTGTCCGGCGAGGTCGGTCGCCTGCGCCGGGACGGTGCCACCGAGGAGGCGGAGGCGAAGCAGGCCGAGAGCCGCAGCCTCGGCGAGCGCGAGCAGGGGCTCGACGACGAGGCATCCCTACTAGCCGAACAGATCCGCGACCTGTTGCTGCGCATCCCCAACACGCCCTCGCCCGACGCACCCGACGGGGCAGGCGACGCCGACAACCCGATCGTGCGCGTCGAGGGGTTCGACCCCGAGGCCTACGCCGAGCACCAGCGGGTGCCGCACTGGGAGACCGGCGAGGCGCTCGGCATCTTGGACCTCGAGCGCGCCGTGAAGTTGTCGGGCTCGATGTTCTCGATGTTCCGGGGCATGGGGGCGACCTTGGCGCGCGGCCTGTGCCAGCTGGCACTGGACCGCAACGCCGATGCGTTCGAAGAGGTCCGGCCGCCGACGCTGGTGCTCAGCTCGACGCTGACGGCGACCGGCCAGCTCCCGAAGTTCGCCGACGACGCCTATGCCGTCGAGCGGGACGACCTGTGGTGCATCCCCACCGCCGAGGTGCCCCTCACCTCGATCGCTCGCGACGAGGTGCTCGACGAGGCCGACCTGCCGATGCGTCTCATGGCCTACTCGCCGTGCTACCGGCGGGAGGCCGGCTCGGCCGGACGTGACACGCGGGGTCTGCTGCGGGTGCACGAGTTCGACAAGGTCGAGATCCTCGCCTACGCCACGCCCGCGCAGGCGCCGGCCATGCTCGACGAGCTCGTGGCGCGGGCCGAGGGCACGCTCGCCGCGCTCGGCCTGCCGTATCGCGTCCTCGACATCTGCACCGGCGACCTCGGGCAGTCGCATCACCGGTCGTTCGACCTGGAGGTGTACGCGCCGGGCGTGGACCGGTGGCTGGAGGTCTCGTCGATCTCGTGGTTCAGCGACTACCAGGCCCGCCGGGCGAACATCCGGTACCGGCCGACGGGGGAGAAGCGGGCCGAGCACGTCCACACCCTGAACGGGTCGGCACTTGCGGTGCCGCGGGTCTGGGCGGCGCTGGTCGAGACCTACCGCCAGCCCGACGGCACCGTGGCGCTGCCGGAGGCGCTGTGGCCGTACCTGCGCGGCACCACCGTCATCGGACGCTGAGGCGTCGGGCCGGACCGGAGCGACCGATGTCGGCCGACGAGCCCGATGCGCTGGACGAGTCAGATGTGGCGGGCCAGTCCGATGCGCTGGACCAGCCCCACGTGGAGGACCAGTCCGACGTGGCGGACGGGCCGGTCGACGACGCGCCCGTCGGCGCATGGCGCCGCAGCCGTCTGGACGTCGCCGCCGGCGTCGTGCTCGTGACGTACGCGCTGTGGGTGACGTTCCAGCTCGGGGCGTCGGTCGTCGGTGACGAGGCCTTCGACGCGCTGGCCCGTCAGCACGCCGGCGTCGTGGGCCGGATGCTCCTCAGCATCGTGGTGCTGGCCGCGCTGTGGCACACGGCGCAGGGAGCGCTGGCGCTGCTGGCCGGTCCATGGCCGGCCGTCCGTCGACACGAGGGTTCCGCTCGCCAGGTCTGCGCCTTCGTGACCCTGGCCGCGGGGATCCCGGCGGTCACGGTCGTGCTGTGGCCGGTGGTCGCAGGGATCCCGACGTGACGGCGCCGATCGCGGTGGCGACCCGCTCGTGGCGGTGGCATCTCGAGCGGGCGGCCGCGGTGCTGCTGGTCGTCTTGGTCCCGGTGCACGTGGCCTCGGCGCTCGTGTGGACCGATCCGGCGTCGTGGTCCGGTGCCCGACTCGCCGTGCGTTGGGCCAGCCCGGGTTGGCGGGTGCTCGACACCGCCACGCTGGCCTTGGCGCTGGTGCACGGTCTCGGGTCGCTCCGCCGGCGTGCGCCGGACGCCGGGCGCGGCCGGGTAGCGCGCGTCGCCGTCGACGTGGTGCTGGCGTTGGCTCTGGTGACCACGCTGGCGGCGGCGCTCACCTATCGGCTGGTGTGAGCGCGCCTGCCGGGCTGCCGCGGTCGGCGGGATCTCGCTCGGTCAGGGCAGCAGGGGCAGGACGGCGGTGCCGAGCAGCTCGAGGTGGTCGAGATCGTCGAGGTCGAGCAGCTGGAGGTAGATCCGCTCGGCGCCGACCTCGGCGAAGGTGGCGATGGTGTCGAGCACCTCTGCAGGCGATCCGGCGGCGCCGTGCTCCTTGAGCTCGTCGACGCCGCGACCGATGGCGGCGGCGCGTCGCGCCACCTGCTCGTCGTCCTCGCCGCAGCACACGACGAGCGCCGCCGAGTACACGAGGCTGTCCGGGTCGCGCTCGGCCTGCTCACACGCAGCGCGCACGCGGGCCACCTGGTCGCGGTACACCTCGAGCGGTGGGAACGGCACGTTGAACTCCGAGGCGTAGCGCGCCGCCAGCGCCGGTGTCTTGGTGGCGCCGTACCCGCCGATGATGATCGGGGGGCCGCCGTCCTGCGCCGGTCGGGGCAGCGCCGGGCTGCCGACGATGCCGTAGTGGTCGCCCTCGAACGTGTACTCACCGCCATCAGGGGTCGCCCACATCCCGGAGACGATCTCGAGCTGCTCGGCGAGCATGCCGAAGCGCTGGCCCATGGTCGGGAAGGGGATGCCGTAGGCGACGTGCTCGGTGTCGAACCAGCCGGCGCCGAGCCCCAGCTCGACGCGGCCGCCGCTCATGGCGTCGACCTGGGCGACGGCGACCGCCAGCGGCCCGGGCAGACGGAACGTGACCGAGCACACGAGCGTGCCCAGGCGGATGGTGGACGTCTCACGGGCGATGGCGCCGAGCGTGACCCAGGTGTCGGTGGGACCGGGCAGGGGTGAGCCCTCGCCCATCCGCAGGTAGTGATCGCTGCGGAAGAAGGCGCCGAAGCCGAGGCGCTCGGCGGCCTGGGCGACGGCGAGCTGCTGCTCGTAGCTGGCGCCTTGCTGGGGTTCGACGAAGATGCGGAGCTCCATGCCCGCCAAACCTAGGCGGCGGTCGTGGACTCCGTGGTCCCGGTCCCGCCGCGGCGGTAAGAGCGGATGCCCAGCGCCAGCACCACGGCGGCGAGGACGACCCCGCCGAGCACGATGCCGATGCGCCCGGCGCCGACCGAGTCGATCCAGGAGATGATCCGTGACTGGAGGTCGTTCATGAACGCCACCAGACCGCCACCCGACGCCGAGGCGTCGTCGGCGACCCGCAGCTCGAACCAGCCGTAGTAGATGACGTACACGCCGGCGAGCACGAGCAGCACGGCGGCGATGCGGTTCACGTACGGGACGATCTTGCGCATGTGGGCGACGATGCCCCGGCGCGCCAGCGCCAGCGCCATGGTCAGCACCATGAGCACGAGCCCCATGCCGAGGCCGTACGCCACGTACGTGGCGACGCCGCTGGCGATGTTCGTCGCCTTGAAGGTCGAGCTCACCGCAGTCAGGAACAACCCGATCGAGCACCCGAGGGACACCAGCGCGTAGGACACGCCGAACACGAACACGCTCGGCAGGTCGCGGCTGGTGGCGCCCCGGTTGAGGAACGGCAGCTTGAACGACACCTCGTGCCCGAGCAGCATCCGCCCGCCGAGGATGAGCAGCCCCACGCCGATGACCAGGGTGACCCACGGCAGGTAGTCCTGGACCTGGGCCGACACCGACTCGATCAGCACGCCGACGAGACCGAACACCACCAGGAAGCCGCCGGTCATCGTGGCGCCGACGGCCAGCGCCCGCAGCACCCCGCCGGAGGCGTCCTCGGTGTCGTCGTCGAGCCCCAGGAAGAACGACAGGTATGCCGGCAGCATGGCGAAACCGCACGGGTTGAAGGTGGCCACCATGCCGACCGTGAAGGCGTAGCTCACCGACCCCCAGTCGATGAGCCCGTTCACGCTGCCGGCCCTGCGGTCGTCGTCGGGGCCACCGGCTTCGGGTCGGTGCCGAGCGCCTCGGCGATCGCTGCCTCGAGGTCGGTGCCGCTCAATCGCCCGGAGTGCACGAAGGTCACGGTGCCGTCAGCACCGATCACCATGGTGGTCGGCATGCCGACACCACCGACCTCGGCGAGCAGGTCGCCCTGCGGGTCACGGCCGAGGTCCCAGGTGATGGCCGTGGCGTCGACGACCCCCATGCCGTTCTGCACCGAGTCGGCGACGTTCATGCCGATGAAGGCGACGTCGTCACCGTGCGCCTGCTTGACGGCCTCGAACTCGGGCATCTCCTGCAGGCAGGGGGCGCACGTCGAGGAGAAGAAGTTCACGACGACCGGGCGGCCGGCGTAGTCGGCGAGCGACGCCGTGCCCCCGTCGAACAGCTCGTAGGCGGAGGTCGGCGCCGGCTTGCCGACGAGGTCCTTCGTGCCGGTCAGAGCGTTGGCGACGGTGTCGGTGGTGCCGTCCGCCGAGGCGACGGGGTCGTCGCCACCGCCCATCGTCATGGCGACCACGACGGCGCCGACGACGATGACGAGCGCCACCACGATCGACGCGAGCAACCCCCACGGGGTCGGTCGGTCGCCGGGATTCGGGGTCTCCGCCGGAGTCGACACGGGTTTGATGCTAACCGGACCCCGCGGCGGGTCCCCAGGCAGGAGGTCCCGAGGAGACGGGTTCGTAGGACCCAGCGGACGTCGTGGACGCGGCGGTGCCGCCACCGGGGGGATGGTGGCGGCACCGCTCGTGGCGTCCCGGACGCCTGCGCTGCCCGGATGGGCCGGTCTGTCGGTCGGCGGCCCGGGCGGGCCGTCGGCCTCAGCTGGCCGGCCGGTACCGGACCCGATCCTGGAGGTTGATCGGGACCGGGATCTCGGGCAGCTGGTCCTCGGGACGGGGGGTCTTGGGCGGCCGGCCCCGACGCCGCTTGGTCATCAGGACCTTGCCGTTGAGGAAGAGCTGGCCGCCCCACACGCCCCACGGCTCCCGGCGGACGATGGCGCCCGACAGGCACGGCTCGATCGCCGGGCACTCGGCGCAGATCCGCTTCGCCTGTGCGATGTCCCCGAGCTCGTCCGAGAAGAACACCCGGGTCAGGGTGCCCTCGAGGTCCCGGCATGCCGCCAGGTCCCACCAGTCGCTCGTGAACTCCTCGCTCTCCTCGCTCGCCAGAGCCAGCATCGTGGTTACCTTCCTGTTCCGGCCTCCCTCTTCGGTCGGCCGCCGCCTGTTCGTCGGTCTCGTGTGGGTGTCGTGGTGTCGGTGTGGTCGTGTGGGTGGGTGCGGGCCGGCGCTTCGGCCCGGAGAAGCAGAAAGGCCGCCGGGTGATCCCGACGGCCTCTGGAGTGCGATGCGCTCACCTGTGATCTCAAGGTGAGGCGACTCCGGGCCGTCGACCGATGTGCTTGGCATCGGTGATCGCAAAGCCGAGGTTGCCCACGTAGGCCGGCACGATGGCCTTGGCCATAGCAGCCGCGGTCGGCACGTGCAGCCAGCTGGACTGCGGGCGGTGCCAGGCAGCGGCGCACACGGACGCGCGACGCGACACCGTGGCTCGTGCCGTGGTGGCCTCGAACTGTGGTGTCGACGTGAACACGATGCTGCTACCTCTTCGGTGGTCCGGCCGGAGTGACCGGGACACGATTCGCCAGGAAGGGTCCCCCCGGGCGCCCGGTCACTGCATCATGCCTGGTGGAGCCGGTCAAGCGATTTTCGTGCCCGCGGGTCGGCCCTCACCCTTGCCCGGGCGGCAGGCTCGGGTCGGCGACCCAACCGGCCAGCTCGATCAGGCCGCTGTCCTTGTCTCGCACGGCGAAGAAGAACGGCCGGTCGACGACGACGCGGCGGGGCGCGGGCGGCGACGCCGTGACCTCGGCGACGGACGCGACGACGGCATCGCTGCCCTCTTCGTCGACCCGCAGCGTGGCGCCGTGGTCGATCGGCCCGAGGCTGAGGCCTTCGTCGCCGGTCATGCCGGAGAGGTCGGCGGTCGCCGGGTCGAACACGCTGGTCGCCTGCAGGCGGCCGAGCACGGGGCCGAGGGCGTGGCGCGATGCCACGGCGAAGCGGGGGAGGTGGACCTCGACCTCGGTGACGGCGAGCTGCTGGGCGATGTCCTGCACCATGGCGGCGTCGAGGGCCTTGGCGAACTCCGCCACCGAGGCGCCGGTGGGGACGACGATCAGCAGGGCTGCGGTACCGCCGAGGTAGGGCAGGTCGACGGCCTCCCAACCGGCGCCCGCTCCGGAGAGGACCTCGGCGTCGGTGCTGCGCACCATCATCGGCACCTGGACGACGCTGCCGTCCGCCCGGGTGAACGGGGCGTCCGTCGTGGCGTCGGGATCGAACGGGATCTCCCACGGCGCCTGGATGGACCCAGCCGAGAGCGACAGCAATTTGGTCGTCTCGCCGACGGGGGTGGCGTCGACGAGACCGGCTGGTGCGAACGGCAGGTCCTCCGTGGCGCCCTGGCGCAGCGCCTGCTGCGCACCGTCGGGATCGGACCGGAAGTCCACCAGTCGCACGCCGAGGCCGTAGCTGGCGGCCAGGTCGTCGAGGTACGCCTGGTCGAGCTGGGTGCCGACCTGCGCCCACAGCGCAGCGTCGGCCCGTGGCGAGACCATGCCCTTGCGGTACGCGTTGCGTTGGTCTCCCGTGCGACCGGCCAGATACTGCGACACGACGTTGTGCTCCGAGCGGATGGCCGCTGGGTCGTCGACGTGCAGCACGTCGGCGAGCTGGCGCGCCGTGTCGCCGTCGGCTCCCGTGCCGACCATCCCCAGGGCGAGCGCGGCGGCGGGCGGCGCGATGACGACGTTCGGCGGCGGTCCGTCGGCGGCGAGCTGTTGCCAGAGCGTGGCGCCGAAGGCGTTGACGCCGTCGACGGCGCTCGACACCGATGCATCGACCGCCGAGGCGCGGGCCCCGTCCCCCTTCACCTCCCGGTCGGAGGCGGGGACGGTGCAGGC
>JAGQTE010000089.1 GCA_020439175.1 Acidimicrobiales bacterium
CACGACCCGCACGGCGACCAGGTCGTTGCTCGGTTCGGCGGGGCGGTCGCCTGCGGTGACCCCGTCGCCTGCGGCGGGCGCGCCGTGGTGCTCATGCACCGCCAGCACCCAGGTCGAGCCGTCGGGTCCGTCGAGGAGCCGCAGGTCGGCGAAGCGTTCGCCGCCACCGCCGGCCGGCTCCGGCGTCAGCGGCCACGGCCCGGCGTCGCTCCCCGCCCGCCAGGCCCACAGCCGCTGATCGGTCCAATTGGAGAAGACGACGAGGCCGCCGGCCACCCACCAGGCCCCGCCGCCGTACTCGTGGACCCGGGTGCGCGCCGAGAACCCGTCCGGCAGGACGTCGGTGGGATCGTCGGCGCCGTCGAGTCGGCGACGGACCAGCTGCACCCGACCGGCCTCGGCCGGGCGGAGCTCGGCCCACCACAGGTGCTCACCGTCGCAGACGGGACCGCCGAGCGACACCGATGCCGCCGTGACCACCTCCGGGGTGATCGGCGACGGCCAGGCGCCGGGCGCCGGCGGGCGGGTCACTCCGGGATCAGCCGGTGAAGGCAGGGGTGACGTTGCTCGGCTGGGCCGCCGTGGTGGTGGTCGACGGCGCCGTCGTGGTCGTCGTCGGGGCGATGCACGGTGTGGTCACCTGCACGGTCTGGTTGTAGGTCTCCTGCATGCCGCCCTCGGTGTACGCCACGGTCACCGCCACGGTGCCGGTGAAGGTGCCCGGCATCTCCGCGATCCACTGGGCGCTGTCGCCGGCCGGGATGGGGTTGGTGCCGACGAGGGTGACCGTCGTGGGCACGTCGGGCGTCGGGGTGGCGTCGACGGCGGACACGTCGACGACGGTGCCGCCCACGGTGGGCGAGGTCACGGTGATCGTGATCCACGTCGTCTGGTCGCGCAGGTTGCTGCAACCAGGCGTGGCGGTGACGGTCGCCGGGACGTACTGGGCCGACGCCGGCAGGCTGGACGCCACCAGGGTGGCGCCGGCGATCAGGGGAAGGAGGAGCAACTTGCGCACGGGGGTCTCCGTTCGATCGTGCGCCACTCCCGCAGCGGCGCAACGCGCTGACGGTAGCCGCGCCGACGGCGTCGCAACAGGTTTCGGCATCCGCGCCGTGCCCGCCGCCGATTCCGATTCGCCCACCCGCACCGCAGCCGACACACTTTCCGGCGTGACCGAGACGCCCGCCATCACCATCCCCGCCGACCTGCTCCCCGCCGACGGCCGGTTCGGCGCCGGGCCGTCCAAGGTGCGGCCCGAGGCCGTCGCTGCGCTCGCCGCCGACGCCGATCACTTCCTCGGCACGTCGCACCGCCAGGCGACCGTGAAGTTCATGGTGGCCCGGCTGCGCAACGGGCTCGCCGAGCTGTTCGCCCTCCCCGACGGGTACGAGATCATGCTCGGCAACGGCGGCACGACGGTGCTGTGGGACGCCTTGGTGTTCGGTCTGATCGACAAGCGCAGCCAGCACCTCAGCTTCGGGGAGTTCTCGTCGAAGTTCGCCACGTGCGCTGCCGCGGCTCCGCACCTGGGCGAACCGCTGATCATCACCTCGGAGGTGGGCACCCACCCCACCGCCGTCGCCGACGACCGCGTCGACGTGTACGCGCTCACCCACAACGAGACCTCGACCGGCGTGATGATGCCGCTGGCGCGGCCCGATGGCGCCGCCGCCGACGCCATCGTCGCCGTCGACGCCACCTCGGGTGCGGGCGGGCTGCGCTTCGACCCGACCGAGGTCGACTGCTACTACTTCGCCCTGCAGAAGTGCTTCGGCGCCGACGGCGGGCTGTGGGTGGCGGCGTTGTCGCCTGCGGCGGTCGATCGCATCGAACGCATCGCCCAGTCGGGACGCTGGATCCCGGAGTCGCTCAACCTGTCGGTGGCACTCGACAACAGCCGCAAGGACCAGACCTACAACACGCCGGCCCTCGCCACCATCCACCTCGCGGTGTCCCAGATCGAGTGGTTCAACGAGCACGGCGGCCTGGAGTGGGCAGCGACCCGGGCCGATCGCAGCGCCGCCACCCTGTACGGCTGGGCCGAGGACCGACCGTTCACCACGCCCTTCGTGGCCGACCCTGCCGACCGCAGCCATGTCATCGGCACCATCGACTTCAGCGACGACGTCGACGCCTCGGCCGTGGCCGCCGTGCTGCGCGCCAACGGCATCGTCGACACCGAGCCGTACCGCAAGCTGGGCCGCAACCAGCTGCGCATCGCCATGTTCCCGAGCATCGACCCGACCGACGTCGACGCGCTGACCCAGTGCATCGACCACGTCGTCGAGCGTCTGTGAGCACGACCGCTTGATCGACGGACGACCGGGGGGTCGCCACGCCGAGCACAACCATCCGGGGGGAACCATGACCGCAACCACCGAGCTGCGCGCCGGCCTGATCGGGCCGGGAGGCCCGTTCGAAGTCGTGCGCGAGGTCGTCGACGGTGTCGAGGTGCCGGTGTACCGGGACCGCCTCCCCAACCTGCGCACCGTCGCCGAACTGTCCGCCGGGCGCGGCGACGACCCGGAGCGGCCGTTCCTCGTCCACGGCGAGCGCCGCATCGGCTTCGGCGAGTTCTTCTCGTTGGCCAACGCCATGTCCGGCGCCCTCGTCGACCAGGTGGGCTTCGCCCACGGCGACCGGGTGGCGGTGCTGTCGGCCAACAACCCGGAGTGGTGCATCTCCTTCTGGGGCACCGTCAACGCCGGCGGCGTGCTCGTGGGTCTCAACGGGTGGTGGAAGACCGACGAGATCGTCTACGGCCTGCAGGACTCGGGTGCCAAGGTGCTCGTGGCCGACGCCAAGCGCTTCGAGCGCATCGCGGCGCACCTCGACGACTGCCCCGACGTGCGCGCCGTCTACCTGATCGATGTCGACCCGTCGGAGACGGCTGCGGCCGGCGATGCGCGGGTCCGCCCGTTCGCCGAGCTGATCGCCACGCCGACCGCCACCTTCCCCACGACGCCCATCACCGAGGACGACTACGCGGTCATCTTCTACACGTCGGGCACGACGGGTCGCCCCAAAGGCGCCATCTCCTCGCACCGCAACATGGTGGCGAACCTGCAGAACACCATCTTCAACACGGCGCTGACGGCGCTCGTCGAGGCCGACCGGCCGCGGCCCGACGGCGAGCGCGCACCGGCGTCGACCCCCGGCCCGGCACCGCAGACCGTGGCGTTGCTCACCTCGCCGCTGTTCCACGTCGCCGGGTGCCACTCGAGCCTGGTCGTCGGGACGCTCGGCGGGGTGCGTCTGGTCATCCCCGAGGGCCGCTTCGATCCGGCGCACGCGCTCGAGCTCATCCAGCGCGAGCGGGTCACGGTGTGGGCGACCGTCCCCACGATGGTCTGGCGGGTGTGCGAGTTCGAGGGCCGGGGCGACTACGACACGACCAGCGTCGAACGCGTGGCCTTCGGTGGGTCGCCCTCGGCCGACGAGCTCTTGCGCATGGTGTACGAGACCTTCCCGAACTGCCGCGGCACCACCAACGCCTACGGACTCACCGAGTCGTCGTCCACGGCGGTGTGCATCAACGACCGCGACGCGCTGGAGCGCCCCAGCTCCGTCGGGTTGCCCATGCCCGTGGTCGATCTGCGCATCGAGCGCGCCGACGGCACGGAGGCCTCGCCCGGCGAGCCGGGCGAGGTGCTGCTGCGCAGCCCGCTGATCATGCCCGGGTACTGGGGCAAGCCCGAGGCCACGGCCGACGCGATCATCGACGGATGGCTGCACTCGGGTGACATCGGCTACGTCGACGCCGACGGCTACCTCTACATCACCGACCGGGCCAAGGACATGATCATCCGGGGCGGCGAGAACATCTACTGCGTCGAGATCGAGCAGCGCCTGGTCGAGCACCCGGAGATCGCCGACGCCGCCGTGGTGGGCGTCCCGCACGCCGAGCTCGGTGAGGAGGTCAAGGCCGTCGTCGAGCTGGTCGACGGCGCCGACATCGGCCCGGACGACGTGCGGACCTGGGTGGCCGCGACGCTGGCCGACTTCAAGGTGCCGACCTACGTCGAGGTCCACGACGGCAAGCTGCCGCGCAACGCATCGGGCAAGCTGCTCAAACAGGTGCTGCGCGGCGGCGAGCACAGCTTCGCCGAGACGATGTAGCCCGCTCGGTCGACGCGAGCGCGAGACTGCCCGACGTGGGGACCTCGACGGACCAGCGCGTCGACGCGCCGGCGCGCAACCGCGATCTGACGGCGACGCTGATGCTGGCTGCGGCGCTGGTCACGGTGGTGTGGCTCGTCGTGGTGCTGCTGTGGGAACCGTCGGTGCGCGCCCTTCCCTTCGACGACGCGTTCTACTACCTCGAGATCGGCCGCCATCTGGCCGACGGCGCCGGTTCCACCTTCGACGGCATCAACGACACCAACGGCTACCACCCGCTATGGATGGCGATCGTCGCCGGCCTCTTCGTGGTCGGGCTCGACGGCGAGGAAGCCACTCGCGCCGCCCTCGCCATCCAGGTGGTGCTCGGCTGGGGCGTCTGCCTCGTCGTGCTGGCGTCCATCGCCGGACGGCTGCTGGCGCGCTGGCCGTCCGGCGCCGGCGCCACCGCGGCTGCACGGCCGGCGCGCTGGACGCTGTTCGGCTTCGTCGTGGTCGCGGGCGGCAGCCCGTATGTCGTCAAGAGCGTCGTCAACGGCATGGAGTCCGCTGTCGCCGTCGCGCTCCAGGCCCTCGTGCTGCTCGTCGCCGTCGCGTGGCGCGGGCGGTGGCTCGACGACGGCACCGCGCCGGCGTCGCGGTTCGGGGTCGGCCTGCTCCTGGCCCTGGTGTTCCTCGCCCGCACCGACGCCGCGCTGCTGATCGGCTGCCTCGGCATCTGGCTCGTGGTCGAGGTGCTCCGCGCCGACGACCGCGCCGTCGCCGTCGGTCGGGCGGTGGCGCTGCTGGCGCCGGCGACCGTCGTCGCCGGTGGGTACCTCCTGTGGAACCACGCCACCTTCGGCACCTGGATGCAGATCTCGGGACTCATCAAGCGCGCCGAGCTCGACCCGCTGCGCGTGGTGTCGTTCCTCGTCGTCGTCGGTCTGGCCGCACTGGTGCTGCGGCGGGCTGCGGCGGCGACCCTGCCCGGCGCCGGACGGACGCGGGCGTCGCGTCGCGGCGGGCGCTTCCCCACGGCGGCGCGCTTCGTCGACCGCACCGGCTTCTACGCCGCCTTCTGCATCGTGATCATCGGCTACTACAACCTGCTCCAGACCCAGCAGTGGCTGTGGTACTACGCGCCGGTCGTGTTCTACGTCCTGGTGCTGTGCACGCTCGGCGTGGCCGACATCGTCCAGGCGGCGCTGCGCGACGCGCCCGCCGGCATGTCGGCGCAGCGCGCCATGCTCCCGGTGCAGCTCATCGTGGCGGTGCCGGTCGTGCTGGGCGCGGCGTACGGCCTGGCATCGTTCGGCGATCCGTCGATGCGCTCGATCATCGAAGCCAACGAGACCGCCGGCGCCTGGATCGCCGCCGAGCTCCCCGACGACGCGGTCGTGGCGTCCTGGGATGCGGGCATGCTCGGCTACGCCTCCGGCGGTCGGGTCCTCAACCTCGACGGGGTCGTGAACAGCTACGACTTCTACGAGGCGAACCTGGCCGGCTACCCGGCGGTCGCCGACTTCCTGGCGTGCGCCGGGGTCACCCATGTGGCGAACCACGGGCCGGACCTCGACGGCGGCGATCCGGGCACCCGAGCCTTCATCGCCCGCCTCTGGGGCGACGACGTGGCCGACGCCACGACCGTCGTGCACCGCGAGCCGTTCTTCTACAGCGGGCGCACGGTCGGCTCGTCGGGCGAGAGCGCCGGCGGCGACCTGGCCGTGTGGGTGTTCGAGCTGCCTGGCGATCCCGCGGATCGCTGCCCGTCGGCCTGACGAGCGCCGTCGCGCGGCGCGCTCAGTCGACGCGGCGCAAGATGATGCGCGTCTCGGAGTCGGCGACCTTCAGGTCGCGCTTCATGCCCATCAACAGGTCGTCGAGCTCGCCGGCGTGGAAGCAGTGCACCCGCAGCACGTAGTCGTGCATGCCGGTGAGGTGCACGGCGTCGTCGACGGCCTCGTGCTGCGCCACGAAGGTCTCGAACGGCTCGCGGTCGACGTCGGGCACCATCTTCACGAACACGAGCGCCTCGAGGTTGCGGCCGAGGGCGACCGGGTCGACCTGCACGGTGAAGCGCTCGATCACCCCCCGTCGCTCGAGCCGCTTGACCCGCTCGGCGGCGGCGTTGGGCGACAGGCCCACCTTCGGCCCGAGCTGCTGCCAGCCGATCCGACCGTCGCGCTCGAGCACACGGAGGATCTCCCGGTCGATGTCGTCGAGGACGGTGGGATCCGCAGCCATATCGATCGGGGAGTGTGCCAGAACGGTGCCATCCCCTGTGGGATCGGGCGGATCCTGATGTCATGCTCACCTCCGACCCGCAGCCCGACCACCTGCTGCTGGCCTGCCGCGACGGCTCGCTCCCCCGGACCGACTGGACCCACGAGGCCCACCTCGCCGTGGCGCGCGTCCTGCTCGACGAGGCCGGCGATCCCGACGTCGCGCTGGGCGAGCTGCGCGGCCTGATCACGTCCTACAACGCCCGCAGCGGCCTGCCCGACGACCGGATCATCTGCCACGAGACGATCACCCGGTACTACCTCGGCGCGGTGATCGCCCTGCGCCACCTGCCGCTGGACGAGGTCGTGGTGCATCCGTGGTGCGCCCGCGGCGCGCCCCTGCGGCACTGGAGCAGGGCGCGACTCGACTCGGAGGCGGCCCGTCGCAGCTGGGTCCCGCCCGACCTGGCGCCGCTGCCGTTCGACCACCCGGTCGACCCCATCACCGACATGTCCACCACCACCGATCACACAGGAGCCACGCCATGATGCCCACCGTCGCCACCGCGCAGCGCGATCTCGCCGAGCTGTGCCCGGAGCCCGTGCTCGCCGCCGTCATGTGCCACCGCGGTCCGGGCGCCAGCGGGCTGAAGAAGCTGTTCGGGTCCAAGGACCCGTCGTCGCAGCTCGCCATCAACAACTGGCTCGTGCTGACGCCGACCGCGTTGCGCATCATCTCGCTCGGCGGCCGCACCGGCATGAAGCCGCGCAAGGAGGTGGCGGCGTGGCCGCGCGCCGCCGTCCTGGTCGCCGTCGAAGGCGCCGAGGTGTCGTCCTACTTCGCCTCGACCGGGTCGTCGCTCGACTACCGGGTGCACCGCCTGCACATCACCGCCGCGGACGGGACGATGCTGGTGACCGACGTGCGCTCGGCGCCGATGCTCTTCGGCGACGACCAAGACCTCGTCACCGACGAGGCGATCGCCGCCGAGTCCGACCCCGAGGTGCGTGAGGCCATGCTGGGCCTGCGCGAGATGACCGACGAGGTCAACAGCAACCTCGCGGCGATCCTCACCGGGTGCGGCGTCGCGCCGCAGCCGCAGCCGCATCCGCAGCCGCAGCCGCAACCGCAACAAGCATCGTTCTGATCGACGGGACCCGCCCGCCGTCGAGCGGTGGCGTCGGGGTCAGCCCTGGCCGCCGCTGACGTCCTGCACCCGGGCGCGTCCGGCGGAGATCCACGGCATCATCTTGCGGAGCTCGGCGCCGACCTGCTCGATCGGGTGATCGTGCCCGGCCTGCTCGAGGGCGTGGAACTGCTGGCGCCCGGCCTCGGACTCGGCGATCCACTCGTCGGCGAACGTGCCGTCCTGGATCTCGCCCAGGATCTGGCGCATCTCGGCCTTCACGGCGTCGTTGATCACGCGCGGGCCGCGGGTGAGGTCGCCGTACTCGGCGGTGTCGCTGATCGAGTAGCGCATGCCGGCGATGCCCTGCTCGTACATGAGGTCGACGATGAGCTTCAGCTCGTGGAGGCACTCGAAGTAGGCGACCTCGGGCTGGTAGCCGGCGTTGACGAGCGTCTCGAACCCGGCCTGCACCAGCGAGGTCGTCCCGCCGCACAGCACCACCTGCTCTCCGAACAGGTCGGTCTCGGTCTCCTCGGCGAAGGTGGTCTCGATGACGCCGGCGCGCGTGCCGCCGATGGCGTCGGCGTACGCCAGCGCCAGCTGCAGGGCGATGCCCGAGGCGTCCTGCTCGACGGCGACGAGGCACGGCGTGCCGCCGCCTTCCTCATAGGTGCGGCGCACGAGGTGCCCCGGACCCTTGGGGGCGACCATCGCCACGTCGACGCCGGCGGGCGGCACGATGCGGCCGAAGCGGATGTTGAACCCGTGGGCGAACAGCAGCATCTTGCCGTCGGCCAGGTTCGGGGCGATGTCGGCCTCGTACACCCGCTGCTGCTCGGTGTCGGGGATGAGGATCATGATCAGGTCGGCCTCGGCCACCGCGGCGCCGATCGTCGTCACGGCGAGACCGGCCTCGGTCGCCTTGGCGATCGACTTCGAGCCCTCCCCCAGGCCGACGCGCACGTCGACACCCGAGTCCTTGAGGTTCAGCGCGTGGGCGTGACCCTGGCTGCCGTAGCCGATCACGGCCACCTTGCGGTTGGCGAGCAGCTCACGGTTGGCGTCGGCTTCGTAGTACACGTTGGCCATCACGGCCTCCTCTGGACTGGCTGGGCTGGCTGGATTGGCTTGCACTGGCGGGACGGCCCGGCGGCGCATGGCCGTCGGACAACGCCCGGAACGGACCGGAGCACGCTAGTTGGTGCCTCGGCGATCGGGAAAGGTCGTCAGCGGCCGGCGGCCGCGCCCGCGCTCGCACCAGCAGGCTCGGCGCCGGCGAGGCGGGGCAGGGCGATGCGGCCGGTGCGCTGGATGGAGCGGATGCCGTAGGGCCGCAGCTGCTGCTCCACGTCGTCGAGTCGGTCGGGCTCCGCTTCGATCGACACCAGCAGGGTGTCGTCGCTGACGTCGAGGATGCGGCCCTCGAAGTCGCCGACCAGCTCGATGATCCGGCCCCGGTCGTCGGGGCTCGCATCGACCATCACCAGCAGCAGCTCGCGCTGGACCGCCTCGGCCGGCGCCAGCTCGTGGATCTCGATGACGTTGATCAACTTGTCCAGCTGCTTGATGACCTGCTCGAGCGGGGTCGACGCCACGTCGACCACGATCGAGATGCGCGAGCGGGCGGGGTCGTCGGTGGGGGCCACGGCCAGCGAGTGGATGTTGAAGCCCCGGCGGGCGAACAGGCCGGCGACGCGGGTGAGCACGCCGGCACGGTTCTCGACCAGGACGGACAGGATGTGGTGCTTCTCTTGCGGCATGTGCGCTCCTCGCGTCCGGCGGCCGGTCAGGCCGGCGCATCGCCGGGCTCGTGGCCGGGGCCGACGATGATGTCGTCGTTGGGGCGGCCGGCGGGGACCATCGGATAGACCTTCTCGAAGCTGTCGACGCGGAACTCGATCACGACCGGGCGGTCGTCGATGGCGTTGGCCTTCTCGATGGCGGGCAGCACCTCTTCGGGCGTCTCCACCCGCATGCCCACGCAGCCCATGGCCTCGGCCCACAGCTTGTAGTCGGGCAGGTCCGGCGAGAGGTACACCTCCGAGTAGCGCTCCTCGTAGAACAGCTCCTGCCACTGGCGGACCATGCCGAGGTAGGCGTTGTTCAAGATGGCGACCTTCACCGGGATGCGCTCGGTGGCGGCGGTGACCAGCTCCTGCGCCGTCATCTGGAAGCAGCCGTCGCCGTCGACCGCCCACACCATCCGATCGGGCCGGCCGACCTTGGCGCCGACGGCGGCGGGCACCGAGAAGCCCATCGTGCCGAGCCCGCCCGAGTTCACCCAGGTGTACGGGTGGTGGAAGTGCCAGTACTGGCTGCACCACATCTGGTGCTGGCCGACGCCGGACACGAGGATCGTGTCGTCGGGCGTGTTGTCGCGCAGCGTCTCGAGGACGAACTGCGGCTTGAGCGCCTCGCCCGGCTCGGACATCTCGTAGGTGAGCGGGTAGCGCTCCTGCCAGTCGGCGATGCGTGCCTTCCACGCCGACCGGTCGGGCTGCGCGCTGGCGACGTCCATCGCCCGCAGCACCTTGATCAGCTCCTCGATGACGAGGCGGCAGTCGCCGGCGATGCCGACGTCGGGCGTGCGGACCTTGCCCAGCTCGGCCGGGTCGATGTCGACGTGGATGATCTTGGCGTTGGGGGCGAAGGCCGGGACCTTGCCGGTGACGCGGTCGTCGAAGCGGCTGCCGAGGGCGATCAGCAGATCGGACTGCTGCAGCGACGTCACGGCGGTGTAGTTGCCGTGCATGCCCGGCATCCCCAGTGCCAGCGGGTGGGCGTCGTCGAAGGCCGAGCGGGCCATCAGGGTGGTCACGACGTGGATGTCGGTCAGCTCGGCCAGCTCGCGCAGCGCCTCGGCGGCGCGGGCCTTCAGGATCCCGCCGCCCACGTAGAGGACAGGACGCTCGGAGCGCAGGATGAGCTCGGCCGCCTC
>JAGQTE010000090.1 GCA_020439175.1 Acidimicrobiales bacterium
CGTCCCGGTGCCGTGGTTGGTGAGCTGCACGTGGAACTCGCTCAGCATCCCGGGCGGTGCCGCCGTGGCCTGCCCGACGATGCCGAGGTCGACGGCGGCGAACGGCTTCGGTGCGGTCGTCGGGGGCGTGGTCGGGGGCGTGGTCGTCGGGGGTGCGGCCGGGGTGGTCGGTGTCGGTGCCTGCGGTGTAGGGCCGGTGGCGGTGGGGACGGCGGTCGTCGGGGCCGCTGCGGTGCGGGTGCCGGTGGTTCCTTCGTCGTCGCCGGCGTCGGAGGTGGGCGCAGCGTCGGTGGACGATCCGCCGGTCGCCATCGTCGGTGCTGTCTCGCCGGCCGCGTCGGCGTCGGCGTCATCGGCTGCTTCGGCGTCGGCGGCGCTCGACGCTCCGGTCGTCGTGGCGTCCTCGGCGCCGGCGATGGACGTGGTGGGGCCGGCCGAGGCGGCCTCGGGTCGATCGAGTTGGGTGACGACGGCGGCGACGAGCACCACCATCGCCACGGCGCCGGCCCCGACGAGCGCTGCGGCGCGGTGGCCTGGCACGGTTCCCGGCACCAGCGTCGTCTCGGGCGCCGCCGTGGATGCAGGGTGGCCCGGCCCGGGCGCCGACCCATCGGCGGTCTGGGGTGCAGCGCGGTGGAGGAGGCGGAGCTGCCAGGCGGCGGGGAGCAGGACGAGCAGGCCGCGGCGGTGGCGGCGCAGGTCGGCCAGGTCGGCGAGCACCTCGGCGCAGGGGGCGCAGGCGTCGGCGTGGGCGTCGGCGCGGGCGACGTCGGCGCCGCTGGTGTTGCGCCGCGACGATCCGGCGAGGCGGCCGAGGGCGACCCGGCAGGCGTCGGGGGCGTCCGGGCCGAGGTGGGCGAGGATGTAGGCGCGGCGCAGGCCCCGGCGGGCGCGCAGCGCGGCGGCAGCCATCGTGTTGGGGGAGGCGCCGTGGTCGGCGGCCAGCTCGGCGGGGGAGCACCCCTCGACCTCGGCGAGCCACAGCAGGTCGCGCTGCGCCGGCGGGAGCTGGGCGAGGGCTCGTCGGACGGTGTCGGCTTCGATCGGGTCGAACGAGGCATCGTCGACCGGGGTGTCGGGCACATCGCCCGGGGTGGTGTGGCGGGCCTCGGCGGTGCGGCGCCAGGCATGGCGGCGCACGGCGGTGGTCAGGTAGGGGCCGAAGGCCTCCGTGGGACCGTTGCCCCGCCGGATGGCGGCGAGGACGGCCTCGGCGGCGGCGGCGAGCACGTCGTCGGCGTCGGCCGGGGAGCGGGTGACGTGCACGGCGACGGCGCGGGCGTCGTCGAGATGGCGCTCGAAGAGCACAGCGATGGCGTCGTCGTCGCCGTCGCGGGCGGCGGCGAGCAGCGATCGCTCGGCGAGGTCCTCGGACGTCGTGGCCACGGCGAGACAACCTACGGTCCGCCGCCGGCCCTGCCATCGGCCGCACGACCCATTCTGTGCCGCCGCATCGTCGTCGAGCGGTGGTGGCGTTCGGCGGTGTCAGCCTCGCCGGCTGTGGCGAAGGCGCACCGTTGCAGGTCTGCACCGGTCGCGGCCGGACGAGACCTGCGACGAGTGGCTGTTTGTCATCCGGTACGACGCCGCATCAGCCACTCGTCGGCACCGTCTCGCCGCGTGCGTTCGCAGCGCGGTGGCGGACGGTGGCAGCGGCAACGGTGCATGGACAGCGTCGGCGGCGTCAGCGTCGCCGGGTGTCGACGTCGAGTCGCCGCAGGAGGGATCGGCGCTCCTCGCTGTGGAGGAGGGAGACGTCGTAGGGAGGCAGGCCGATGGCGTTGACGATGGTGCCGACCTTCTGGCCGAGCGAACCGTGCTTCACCCCGCAGGCGGCGGCGATCGTCGTGCCGTAGATCTTGCGCGTGCGGAACATGGCGGCGTTCTGGCGGCCGATGATGCCGAGCAGTGCAGCCGCCCAGATGTCGGATCGTCCGCGTCGGCGCAGCGAGTCGGGTGCGACCTCGGCGACGCGTGCGAGCAGGCGACGGGTGGCGGTGCGCACCTCGATGTCGGCGACGTCGATGGCTGCCTCGTCGGCGACGTCGAGGATCTCCTGCACCCGTTCGGTCAGATCGCCGGGCACGACGGACCAGTCGAACGGCTCGTCCGGCAGGGGTTCGGCATCGAGCGCGTCGGCGACCTCCTGGCCTCCGAGCTGCTCGATCAGGCCGTCACGCAGCTTGGCGAACAGCAACGTCATCCGCTCGTCGTTCGTCAGGTCCGCATACGGGTCGTCGCCGAAGTCGCCGAAGTCGCCGAAGTCGCCGAAGTCGCCGAAGTCGCCGAAGTCGTCGTCCCACCCGCCGTCGAGCTCGGCGAGCGCGGCGAGGAACGTCGGCTCCCAGCGGTCGGCGGCCGCCAGCGTCTCGACGGTCAGGTCCGGACGCATGCCCGTCTCGGCGTGAGCGAAGCGCAC
>JAGQTE010000091.1 GCA_020439175.1 Acidimicrobiales bacterium
CCGGTCGTCGAGGCGGCCGCCGCCGGGAACCTCGACCTGCTCGGCCGGGTGCTCGACGCCGGCGCCGACCTCCAGCGCCCGGACAACGTCCACCCGGGAACGACCGTCGGCGCGCAGGCGTTGGTGGCGTCGCTCCAGCAGCCGTGGACGCCGGTGGCCGGGCGTCTGCTGGACGTGGTCGATCCGGCCGGGCCCGAGGTGCGGGACCGGGTGCTGCCGGCAGCACTCGCCGTGCGCGGACGAGCGAACCTCGACCCCGTCCTCGACCGGGGCGTCGATCCGAACGCCGGCGCCCTCAGCCGCGACGAACTGGCGGCCCTGACCGATCGGACCGCGTTCCGACTCGACGAGATGCTGTCAGGCTCCACCGTCAGCTCGCTGCCCGGCGAGAGGGTGCCGACGCGGGGCGTGCTCGACGCCATGCCCGCCGGTGCCACGGTGTCGCCGACGCCGGCCATCCCGGAGCACCTGCGTGACTGCGGAGCCGGCGAGCAGGCCTTGCCGATCGTCCTCGCGCCGCTGCGCCGCGACCGCCTGGCCGCCGTCGCCGCCGACGACACGACCACCCGCTCCCCGATCCCGCCGCTCGTCGTGGCGGTCCTGGTCGGCGATGTCGACGCCGTCGCCTCTTTGCTCGAACACGGCGCCGACCCGAACCGGGTGACGCTCGACCGCTTCACGGCACTGGAGCTGGCAGCGGCGGCGTGCAACCCCTTCGTCGCCGGACAGCTCGTGGCGGCGGGCGCCGATCCGGACCTCGCGCCCGGCGGCCGCAGCGCCCGGACGGCGGCGTGCCCCGCCGTCACCGCCGTGCTCCCACCCACGTGACCCAAGCCGTTCCGGTGCGGAACTCGCGTCGTCAGCGACGCGAGTTCACTACCAGAACGATTAGAAGAGGCGGTCGCGAAAGAACTGGAGCACCTGCTCGAGGGCGTCGTTGGTCGGGTGGCCCTCCTCGAGGGTGAGGTCCTCGGTCAGCACCGAGTGCGCCATGGCCCGGATGCCGTGCGGGTTGCCCTTGGACGAGTCGATCTCCACGCCGATGAACGCGTCGCCGAGCTCCCGCCGCAGCGTCTCGAACCGCGCGGCCGGCACGAGCCGGTCACCGGTGAAGCGCAGGCCGAGCACGCACAGGTCGTCCTCGGCGCAGCGCTGCTTGACGACGCGCAGGTCCTCGGGCGACAGGTGGATGTCGCGGGCGCGCGCCTTGCCCGGCCCGATCGGCAACGACGGCTGGCTGAGGACCGGGGCCAGCAGATGCTCGTCCACCGCCATGCCCAGGGCGAACCCTCCGGTGAAGCACATCCCGACGGCGCCGACGCCCTTGCCGCCACAGCGGGCGAACTCGTCGGCGGCCAGCGCCCGCAACCAACGGCTCACCGGTTCGGTCGTGCCGGTGGCGAACGCCTTGAACTGCTTCGAGACGCACGCCGGCCCGATCGACTGCATGGCGTAGCCGATCGACGGCTCCTTGCCCGGATCGCCGAACAGGTGCGGGAGCACGGCGGTGCACCCGAGCTCGACCACCATCCGGGCGAAGTCGGCGACCCGGGGGGTGATGCCCGGGATCTCGGCCATGACGATCACCGCCGGGCCGGTGCCCTGCCGGTACACGGTGCGGGTGACCCCGTCGTGGGTGAACGAGGTCTTGTCGAAGTCGGCCAGGTCGTCGCGCATGACGTGACAAGTTACCGACGCTGCCGACTTCGGACCGGCGCCGACGCCTCGGTACGATTCGGTCGTGGCGGACGCGACGGCGAAGCAATCGCTCGGCGAGATCCTCGAAGCGTTCGAGCAGGCCAACGAACGCCGGCCGAGCAACGAGGAGGAGTCGGAGCTGCTGGCCCGCAGCGATTGGCTCGCCGACTTCGAGGAGGTGCGCGAGCGGGTCGTCCGCACCACCTTCGAGAGCCTGGCCTGGGAGATCGAGCAGCGCGGGCACCACGCCTGGATCGAGGAGCTCGCCACCCACGCCGACGCCCAGGGCGTCACCGGCATCGGGCTGCGGGTGCTGCCCGTCGCCGACCAGCGCACGGCGCACCAGGCGCCGACGCTCGAGCTGGCGCCCGACCCTGCCCACCGCCGGGTCGTCGCCGCGGTCCACGACGTCGACCTCACCGATCCGATCCGCCACGTCGTGGCGCTCGTCGACCTCGACCGCCTCGACGAGGCCGCCGTGCGGACGCTGGCCACCAAGCTGATCGACATCGTCTTCCTCCAGCGCTCGCGGGTGCTCGACCGCCCCGAGGGCGCCGACCCCGAGGACTGGGCACCCGAGCGCGGCGGCGTGGTGCCCACCCGGGGCGAGTCCGCCGACTGGCTCGGGTGAGCGACCTCCGGCCGTGACACCCCGCCACCCCTTCCGATTCGGCGTGCAGATCTCCGCTGCACCCGACGCACGCACCTGGCGCGAGCTCGCCCGCACCGCCGAGGACCTCGGCTACGACGTGCTCTCGGTCGCCGACCACCTCGACGACCAGTTCGCCACCATCCCGGCGTTGATGGCCGCGGCGGACGCCACGACCACGATCCGGCTCGGCGCCATGGTGCTGTGCAACGACTACCACCACCCGGTCGTGCTGGCGAAGGAGGCGGCCACCGTCGACCTGCTCAGCGACGGCCGGCTCGAGCTCGGGGTCGGCGCCGGCTGGCAGACGAGCGACTACGCCGCCGCCGGCATCGTGCTCGACCCGCCCGGCCGGCGCGTCGATCGCCTCGCCGAGGCCATCCCGCTCATCAAGGCCCTGCTCGCCGGCGAGACCGTCACCCACGACGGCGAGCACTACCACCTCGATGCCATGACCGGCACTCCACGCGCGTCCCAGCGGCCCCACCCGCCGATCGTCATCGGCGGCGGCGGCAAGCGTGTGCTGTCGCTCGCCGGGCGCGAGGCCGACATCGTCGGGCTCAACATCAACCTGGCCCACGGCCGCATCGATGAGCACTCCGGTCCCACGGCCACCGCCGAGTCCACCGACGAGAAGGTGGCGTGGATCCGCGCCGCCGCCGGCGATCGCTTCGACGACCTGGTCCTGCAGACGCGCATCCACCTCGCCGCCGTCACCGACGACCGCCGGTCCCTGGCCGAGGCGGTCGGCCCCGCGCTCGGCCTCAGCGCCGAGCAGGCGATGGCCTCGCCGCACGGGCTGGCCGGCACCGTCGACGAGATCGCCGAGCAGTGCCACGAGCGCCGCGAGCGCTGGGGGATCTCCTACATCACGGTGAGCGCCGACGTGCTCGAGGCCTTCGCACCGGTGGTCGCCGCCGTGCGGGGCACCTGACCGACGCCGACGGTCACTCCCACTCGATGGTGCCGGGCGGCTTCGAGGTGATGTCGTAGGCGACCCGGTTCACCCCCGGCACCTCGTTGATGATGCGGCTCGACATCTTCTCGAGCAGGTCGTACGGCAGCCGCGCCCAGTCGGCGGTCATGGCGTCCTCGGAGGTCACGGCGCGGATGATGATCGGGTGGGCGTAGGTGCGCTCGTCACCCATGACCCCGACGCTGCGGATGTCGGGCAGCACGGCGAACGCCTGCCAGATCTCACGCTCGAGGTCTGCCTTGTGGACCTCTTCGCGCACGATGGCGTCGGCGTGCTGGAGCATCGCCACCTTGTCGGGCGTCACCTCGCCGATGATGCGCACGCCCAGGCCCGGCCCGGGGAAGGGCTGGCGCCACACGATCTCTTCGGGCAGCCCGAGCTCTTCGCCGACCTTGCGCACCTCGTCCTTGAACAGCCACCGCAACGGCTCGACGAGCTCGAAGTCCATGTCGTCGGGCAAGCCGCCGACGTTGTGGTGGCTCTTGATGGTGGCGGCGTCGTCGGTGCCGGACTCGATCACGTCGGGGTACAGCGTGCCCTGCACCAGGAACCGGGCGTCCTCGATCCCGCCCGAGGCGTCCTCGAAGATGCGGATGAACAGCTCGCCGATGGCCTTGCGCTTCTCCTCAGGGTCGACGACGCCGGCGAGGCGGTCGAAGAAGCGGTCGGCGGCGCGCACGTGGATCAGCTCGATGCCGAACGTGCGCTTGAAGGTCTCGACGACCTGGTCGCCTTCGCCCTGGCGCATGAGGCCGGTGTCGACGAACACGCAGGTGAGCTGGTGGCCGATCGCCTTGTGCACGAGCGCCGCCGCCACCGCGGAGTCGACACCGCCGCTCAGCCCGCAGATGGCACGGCCCGACCCGACCTGGGCTCGGATCTGGGCGACCTCGGTCTCGATGATGGAGGTCATCGTCCACGTCGGCCGGGCGCCGCACCCGTCGTAGAGGAAGTGCTTGAGGATCTCCTGGCCGTGGGGCGTGTGCACGACCTCGGGGTGGAACTGCACGCCGAACCGGCCGCGCTCGACGTCCTCGAAGGCCGCGGCGGGCACCTCTGCCGTCGTCGCCACGGCGGTGCACCCGGCCGGGGCCTCGGTGATCGAGTCGAAGTGGCTCATCCACACCGTCTGGGTGCGTGGCTGGTCGGTGCCGAACAGGACGCCGCCGTCGCCGACGGTGAGCTCGGTCTTGCCGTACTCGCCGCGACCGGTGTTGGCGACCTGGCCGCCGAGCTGGAGCGCCATGAGCTGCGCGCCGTAGCAGATGCCGAGCACCGGGATGCCCAGGTCGTAGATCGCCGGGTCCAGGCGGGGCGCCCCCTCGACGTGGACCGATGCCGGGCCGCCCGACAGGATGATCCCCGCCGGCGCCCGCTCCGCCACCTCGGCGGCGGTGACGCTGTGCGGCACGATCTCGGAGTAGACGTGCGCCTCGCGCACCCGCCGGGCGATCAGCTGCGCGTACTGCGCGCCGAAGTCGACGACCAGGACGGTGTCGAAGTGCGTGTCGCTACCCAATTCGCTGCCCACTGGGGGTCTCCCGGGTTCGAAGGCCCAAAGGGGCATCGTATCGAGCCGATCCGCCCGGGCCGAACCCGGCCGCCGCGGCGTCAGAAGGCCGTGACGCCGGACGTCGACGAGAGGCTGAACCCGTTGCCTTCGGTGTCGTGGACGTCGGCGATGCGTGCGCCGTCGGGCAGCAGCATGGGATCGGCGGCAACCCGTCCGCCGGCGGCCACGACGGCGGCGCAGGCAGCGTCGAGGTCGGCGACCTCGACGACGAAGCCCGTCTCGCGCGGCGCACCGCCGCCGGCGTGCAGCGCCACCGTGGACTCGCCGAACTTGAGCTCACTCCACTGCGGCCCCTCGACCCGGATGACCTCGCCGAGCACCGAGCGGTAGAAGGCGAGCGCCCGGGCCATGTCCTGGACCTGCAACATGAAGTAGGTGCGGGTCACCCCGCTGCCGCCGAGCGGATCGCCGGCGCTCATCAGCCCAGCCCCACGCCCTGGTCGCGCTGGAGCTCCTTGCCCTCGCTGCGCATCGCGGGGGCCACCATCAGCTCGGCCTTCTGGAACTCCTTGAGCCCTTCGTAGCCGCACGTGGCCATGGCCGAGCGCAGCGCGCCGACGAGGTTGGTCCGTCCGCAGGCGTCGTGGCTGGGCCCGAGCACGACCTCGTCCAACGTCCCCGCCACGCCCACCTCGACGCGCACGCCGCGCGGCAGCGTCGGGTGTGCCGTCGACATGCCCCAGTGGTAGCCCCGCCCGGGGGCTTCGGCGGCGGCGGCGAGCGGCGCCCCGAGCATCACGGCGTCGGCACCGCACACGATCGCCTTGGCGATGTCGCCGCCCGAACGCATGCCGCCGTCGGCGATGACGTGGACGTACACGCCCGTCTCGTCGAGGTGGCGCATGCGGGCGGCGCGGGCGTCGGCGATGGCGGTGGCCTGCGGCACGCCGATGCCGAGCACGCCCCGCGTGGTGCAGGCAGCGCCCGGACCGACCCCGACGAGCACGCCGGCGGCGCCGGTGCGCATCAGGTGCAGCGCCGCCTGGTAGCTGGCGCAGCCGCCGACGATGACGGGCACGTCGAGCTCGCGGATGAAGGTCTTGAGGTTCAGCGGTTGGCGGCTGCGCGACACGTGCTCGGCCGACACGACCATCCCCTGGATGACCAGCAGGTCGATCTCGGCAGCGAGCGCCGGCTCGACCAGCTCGGTGGCCCGCTGCGGGGTGACGGCGCCGCAGGTCACGACCCCGGCGGCGCGGATCTCCCGCAGCCGGGCGGTGACGAGCTCGGGCTGCACCGGCGCCTCGTACAGCTCCTGCAGGCGGGCGGTGGCCTTCTCCGGATCGGCGCCGGCGATCTCGGCGAAGCACGCCTCCGGGTCCTCGTAGCGCGTCCACAGCCCTTCGAGGTGCAGCACCCCGACGCCACCCATCTGGCCGAGCGCGATGGCGGTGGCCGGGCTGGTGACGGTGTCCATCGCCGCCGACATGATCGGCAGGTCGAAGCGGAAGGCGTCGATCTCCCACGCGATGTCGGTGTCCTCGGGATCCCGGGTGCGCCGGGACGGCACGATGGCGATGTCGTCGAAGCCGTAGGCCTGCCGACCGGCCTTGCCCAGCCCGATCTCGATCTCTGCCACGGGTGGCTACCCCTTCTCCGCCTGCTTCGGGACCCGACCGCCGCGGGCCGAGATGGCGAGTGTAGGTCAGGTGCCGTGCAGTGCCTTCAGGATCTGCTTGGCGACGGTCACGTTCATCTCGTAGACGGCGTTGCGCCCGCGCTGCGACACGGTCTTGACGACGCTGCCGCCCGTGAGCTCGTCCACCGACCCCAGCCCGTCGACCAGACGCTCGGCGGTGGCGTCGGTCGCCTTGTACCCCATGTCGGTCAGCGCCTTGACGATGTCGTTCTGGGCGATGGGCTTCGGGGCTGCCGCGGCGACGATCCGCAGCGCGTCCTTGGTGAGCCCGGCCCCTTGCACGATGGCCTGCTGCACAGTGATCTGGCCGTCCTCGTCCTGGTCGAGCGAGGCCAGCCAGCGCTTGACCTGGGCGACGATCTCGGCGTGGGTCTCACCTTCGAAGATGACGCGTGGCATCACCAGAACCTAGTCCCGCCACGCCGTGCCCGTCCCGAGGGCGAGCAGGTTGCGCAGCATGGCCGCCGTCGCTCCCCACACCGTGTCGCCCACCAGCTCGAAGAACCACAGCGGTCGCGCCAACGGCTCGAGACCCCAGCGCTCCTCACGGAACACCTCGTCGAGCAGCAGCTCGCGCACGGGCACGTGCAGCACGGCATCCACCTCGTCCGGACTCGGCACCAGCGTCGGGCGTCCGGGGAGCAGCCCGACGAAGGGCACGATGAACGATCGGCTGGTGAAGGTCTGGAGGTGGTCGAGCTCACCGATCACCTCGACCGACGACGGGTCGAGCGCCACCTCCTCGAAGGCCTCGCGCAGCGCGCCCTCGACGGGCGACTCGCCGGGCTCGACGGCTCCCCCCGGGAAGCTGACCTCGCCCCGGTGGGCGCGCAGGTGCTTGGCCCGACGCGTCAGCACGATGTGCAGCTCACCGTCGTGCTCGTACAGCGGGGCGAGGACGGCCGACGGGCGGACCCCGGCGCGCTCGACCGGCGACGGACGGGGACCGTCGGCGGCACCGAGGGCTGCCACGAGCCCGTCGCGGTCGAACACGCGCCGAGCCTCGGGCAGCGCCGCCCACGGCGCCGGACGCCCGGGCGCCGCGGCCTCGGGGCGTGGGATGAACTGATCGCCGCCACGCCCGGGCGCGTGCGACAGATCGGCGCCACGGACCAGGGCCCCCCAGCTCATCGATGCTCGCGTCAGTCGTCGGCGTTCGGGGCGCCCGAGGCGACCACGCCACCGGTGCTCACCAGCGAGCGCAGCAGCTCGGGCATGCCGCCCGTCTTGAGGTTGGCCAAGGTGCGCCCCGGCAGGGTGTCGCCGCGTTCCCACTCCTCCCACGCGGCGAGCAGCTTGGCGGGATCGGGCGGCGGTCGGTCCATGGATGCCAACGCTACCGGGGGCCGCGGTCCAAACTGGTGCCCGCCATGGCTGCCGATGACCGCGCCCCCCTCGACGACCACGAGGCACACCTGCACGCCAAGCTGCGCGACGACGTCCGCAGCGAGCTGATCGGCCGGGACAGCTTCATTCCCGTGCTCGTGCTGATGCTGGGGTTGCTCGGCCTCATCATCCTCGGACCGGCGAATGGGTTCACCCGCGCCGCCACCGCCGTGCTGGCCGTCGTCGTCGTGCTGCTGACCGTGCAGCGGGCACGGGTGAAGCGCTCGACGCGCACCTGGATGGACGTGATCGTCGTGGCCTTCGGCAGCCTGGCGTTCGCCGAGGTCGTCGTGTCGACGACGACGGACACCCCGACCGTCGTGACCTTCATCGGCAAGACGCTGCTGGCGTTCGTGGTGCTGATGAGCGTGCCCGCGGTGCTGCGCCGGGTCCTCGTGAGCCACAAGATCGACCTGAACGTCCTGGCGGGCGCGCTGGTGGCGTACCTGCTCATCGGGCTGTTCTTCGCCCTCCTCTACGGCGCCGTCAGCACCGTCGTGGATCCCTTCTTCGCCCAGCTCGACGACCCCGCGATCGCCGACGACACGTACTTCAGCTTCATCACCATCGCCACCGTCGGCTACGGCGACCTCTCCCCCGCCCCCGGCGTGCCCCGGAGCCTGGCCGTGCTCGAGGCGGTGATCGGCCAGGTCTTCCTGGTGACGATCGTGGCCCGGGTCGTGTCGAACCTCGGCAGCGAGCGCGAGCTCCCGCAGATCGCCGAGCTCGACGGTGACGACGACGCTGCCGTCACCCCGGACGACGACGACCGTCCACCGGCGCAGGCCTGATCGGCCGTCTGGACCGGCGGTCTGACCGGCGGTCTGGCCGGCGGTCTGGCCGACCGTCGGTTCGGCCGGGTGGTCCGGTGGTGCACGACGCCTAGGTGACCGGCACGTAGAACGAGGTGATCTCCTGCTCGAATTCGCCCAGGCGCTTCCCGTCCTCGACCTTCCAGGTGCCCGGGATCGACAGGTCGTCCGTCGCGTTCACCGTCCAGTGCCCCACGCCGGCCTTGACGGGCACCCGCTCGATGGGGCCGATGCCCTTCTCCGGCAGGCTGAACTGCAGGGTCACGTTCTGGGCGATGTCGGCCGGCCGCCCGGCGTTCTGGTACTGGAGGTGGATGGCGTTGGTGCCCGCCAGCGCCGGGGTGAGCACCATGTTCAGCTGACCGCCCGCCACCGACTTCGTGCCGTTGAACGGCCCGCTCGGCGACACCGCCGAGGACTGCGCCGGCGGGGTCAGCCCGACCAGCACAGCCGTCAACCCCAGCACCGCCGCCAGCCCGATGGCTTCGAAGCGCACGTACGTCGACAGCCGCCGCCACCGCGCCGCGTTGCCGGCATCACCCGCGCCCGGTTCGACGTCGTCGCCCAGCACGGCGGGCAGCAGGCGCAGGTGGTTGAGCACGGCCAGGACGGCGACGACCGCCGCCACCGCCAGCTTGGCCAGCAGGACCTTGCCGTAGGTCGACTCGACGAGCGCGCTGAGCGACCCGACCTCGATCCACGCCAGGGCCACACCGCCGATCGCCAGCAGCACGACGGAGATCGTGGCCATCGTCGAGAAGCGCACGACGACGCCGACCGTGTCGACCACGCCGCCGGGTTCCCCGCCCACGTCGGTGTCGGCGACGGCAGCGTCGTCGGCCGGGTCGGCCTCGGGGGGTGCGTCGGGCGTCGTCACGCCGTCGGCCATGTCGAGCACGACGGCATCGGACTCGCCGGCGCCGCCGGCACGGATGCGGCCCACCAGCACGATGCTCAGCGCCGCGAGCCCGCCGAACCACAGCGAGGCCGACGCGCCGTGCACGGCGTCGGCCGAGATCGACAGCCAGGCGTTGCCGGACTCCGTGCTGTGGCCCCACAGGGCGAACCCGACGCCCACGCCGAGCATCCCGTAGAAGCCGGCGACCTGTCCGGCCAACTCGTTGCGCTGGTACATGGCGACGGCGGACACGGCCAGGCCCGTCAGCACCGCCACCACGCTCCAGCCCAGGCTGGCGCCGAGCGTGTCTGCCATGACGTCGAGGTTCAGCACGTCGAGCGGACCCGTGCCCGTCGCCAACGTCGCCTGCGTCACCACCAGCGCCACCAGCCCGACGACGCCGATGACGGTCGACACCAGCACCAGCCGCACCAACGGGCGGTTGTGCGACATGCGATCGTGCACGAACCAGGTGAAGAAGGCGGCGCCCGATGCGAGCAGCGCGCCCAGATACGCCAGGAACCGGGCGATGCCGGCCGCGATCTGGCCGGTGGTGTCCTCCGCCTGCGCCACGCCGGAGGCCGACGTCTCGTCGATGGCCGTGCCGACCGAGAAGACCAGCGCTCCGCCGACCGGGTGGCCGTCGGCCGACACGACGCGGTAGTTCACGATGTAGGTGCCGTTCGGCAGATCCGGTTCGAGACCGACCTGGACCTGCTCGGGCGTGGGCTGGGTGGTGGTGCCGTCGTCCACGCGCTCGCCGGACGTGTCGAGGACCGTCACACCGCCGAGCCGAAGGTCCACGGCCTCGCTGAAGATGATCGACACGATGCTGGGTGCCGTCGTCAGCTGCTCGCGATCGGCCGGGGTCGACGAGACGACGACGGCGTGCGCCGCCGCAGGGCCGGCGGCGAGGCCGAGCACGGCGGCCACGACGGCCAGCACCAGGGCCAGCCGGGCCATGCCGACGCCGCGCCCACCGCGGGCCGGCACGGCACGCGGTGATCGATGCGGCTGCTCTCCCCCGGTCGTCGCCATCGCTGCCAGTCTGACAGGCCATCCGTCGCCAACGGCAACCACCCCGAGGGGAACCGGAGCGCCTCGCGCGGCGACTAGAGGAACATGCGCTGTGCCAACGCCCGAGAGCTCATCTCCGCCATGAGCGACGGCGAGGCCACCGAACTGGAGCGCCAGGGCGCCGAGGCCCACCTGCGGGGGTGCGCCGCCTGCCGCGCCTACGCCACCGAGCTCGGCGCCGTCGACGCACCCCCGGCCGCCCCCGCACCGCGGCCGATCACCACCGAGCCGATCGCAGTGTTCCTGCGGCTGGCGCTGCTGACCGTCGCCGGCGCCCTGGTCGTGCTGGCGCTGCCGATCCTCGTCCGGCACCTGACCGGCGACCACTCCGTCGCCGAGTCCGGGCACCTCGTCGCCTGGGATCTGGCGTTCGCCGCCGGGCTCGTGGTCGTGGCGGTCCAGCCGTTCCGGGCGCGCGGGCTGCTGCCGATGGCCGTCGCCGTCGCCGGCATCATGGTGATCACGTTGGTCCTCGACGGGGTCGGCGGGCACCCGTCGGCGATGTCGGCGGCGTCGCACCTGCTGGAGCTGGTCGGCCTGGTCCTGCTGTGGCAGCTCGAGCGGTTGCAGTTCCCGTCGGGCCGCCGGGTCAGGACCCGGTTGCCCGATCAGCCGCAGCCAACGCGCTGAGCAGCCCCTCGCGCGCACGCGCCACCCGCGAGCGGATCGTGCCCACGGGGCAGCCGACGACCTCGGCGGCCTCTGCGTAGGACAGGCCCGCCACCTGGGTCAGCACGAAGGCCGTGCGGAAGTCCTCGGGCAGCTCGGCCACCAACCCCTCGAGGTCGTGGGCCCCGTCGTCGGACGCGCTGGGCTCGAGCATCGGCTGCTCGTCGAGGCGGGCCTGCAACCGCCGGCGCCGGGTCTGGCGTCGGACATGGTCCGCGCAGGTGCGCCGGGCGATGGACAGCAGCCAGGTGCGTGCGGAGGACTCGGCCCGGAAGCCCGGCAGCGCCCGCATGGCGCGCAGGTAGACCTCCTGGGTGAGGTCCTCGGCGTGACGGGGGTCGCCGAGGTGGGCGCACAGGCGGGTGACCTCGGGCGCGGTGGCGCGCACGAAGGCATCAAAAGCCCGGCGGTCGCCTGCCGCCGCCGCCAGCGCGAGTTCCGTCAGCTCGTCCACGTCTGGTGCATCTTCATCCCGCCGGGACCGACGGACATCGGCCCGAGGTCCCGAACCCTAGAGCCTCAGGTCCCGTCACGCCCCATCACCTGGGCGGGGGCGGACGCGGCAGGGGCCGGCCCGAAGGCCGGCCCCTGCGCCGAACATGCGATCACCCGGTGGGCGTCGTCACATCATGCCGCCCATGCCACCCATACCGCCCATGGCGGCAGCGGCGGCGGCCGGGTCGACGTCCTCGGGCTTGTCGGCCACGAGCGCCTCGGTCGTCAGCAGCAGGCTGGCGATCGACGCTGCGTTCTGCAGCGCCGCACGCGTCACCTTGGCGGGGTCGATGACGCCGGCCTTGAGCAGGTCGACGAACTCGCCCGTGGCGGCGTTGTAGCCGTTGCTCCCCGACTCGGCCTCGACCTGGCGGACGATGATGGCGCCCTCCTGGCCGGCGTTGTCGGCGATCAGACGGGCCGGAGCCTCGAGCGCCTTGTGGACGATGCCGGCGCCGGTCGCCTCGTCGCCGGTGAGCGTCTCGGTGATCCCGCCGACGGCGGCGCGGCTGCGCAGCAGGGCGGTGCCGCCACCGGCGACGACGCCCTCCTCGATGGCGGCACGGGTGGCCGACAGCGCGTCCTCGATGCGGTGCTTCTTCTCCTTGAGCTCCACCTCGGTGGCCGCACCGACCTTGATGACCGCGACGCCGCCCGACAGCTTGGCGAGCCGCTCCTGGAGCTTCTCGCGATCCCAGTCGGAATCGGTCTCGTCGATCTCGCGCTTGATCTGCGCCACGCGACCGTTGACGTCCTCCTCGGTGCCCGCACCCTCGACGACGGTGGTGTCGTCCTTGGTGATGACCACCTTGCGGGCCCGGCCGAGCAGGTCGAGCGTCGCCGAGTCGAGCTTGAGCCCGACCTCTTCGGAGATGACCTGGCCGCCCGTGCGCACGGCCATGTCCTGCAGCATCGCCTTGCGACGCTCACCGAAGCCGGGGGCCTTGACGGCCACCGACTGGAACGTGCCGCGGATCTTGTTGACCACGAGCGTGGCGAGGGCCTCGCCCTCGACGTCCTCGGCGATGATCACGAGCGCCTTGCCGGACTGCATGACCTTCTCGAGCACGGGCAGCAGGTCCTGCACCGAGCCGATCTTGCCGTTGACCAGCAGGAGGTACGGCTCGTCGAGGACGGCCTCCTGACGCTCCGGGTCGGTCACGAAGTACGGCGAGAGGTAGCCCTTGTCGAACTGCATGCCCTCGGTGAACTCGAGGTCCATGCCGAAGGTGTTGGACTCCTCGAC
>JAGQTE010000092.1 GCA_020439175.1 Acidimicrobiales bacterium
GCTCGTGCGTCCGGCGAGGCGCCGCGATCGATCTCGTGCTCGATCGGGGACGGGAGAACCGCTCGCAGTTCGTGTTCGCGCGCGCCCGAGGGCGCGACGTCATCTTCTGGCAGAGCGCCCGCACCACTCGCCAGGCACGCCCCAATGTCGCCGTGCCCACAAGGCGCGCCTCCGGGCAGGTGCTCGAGATCCTCGTCGACAGCCACGAGCGCTACGGATGGCGATTCACGGCGCAGCAGGCAACGACCCGACGCCAAGCACTCCCGGCAGGCGACTACGCGGTCGAGCGCGACGGCAGGATCGTCGCCGCTGTCGAACGCAAGAGCCTGGCCGACCTCGTGTCAACGATGACCTCGGGCAAGCTCCGCTACCTGCTGGCAGCGCTCGCCGACGTCCCCCGCGCCGCCCTGGTCGTCGAGGATCGCTACTCGGCGATCTTCAAGGTCACGTTCACGCGACCTGCCGTCGTGGCGGAAGGCCTCGCCGAGGCGCAGGTGCGATTCCCGCACGTCCCGATCGTCTTCGCCGAGACACGGCCGCTCGCCCAGGAGTGGACCTACCGGTTCCTGGGCGCTGCGCTGGCACATGATCGCGACCACGACGCCGCCGACACCCTGGCGGCACTCTTGCCGACGGCCGGCCCCGTGCCGCCCGCTCCCAGCACCGCTGCAGAGATCCGAGCCTGGGCTGTCGCAAACGGCTACGCGATCGCTCCCAAGGGCCGCATCCCACACGACATCGCGGCGGCCTTCGACGCGGCGCACTCGACCGGGGGCTGAACACCTCGCTTCGCGGCGGGTCGGGTCGAGCGTGGCGGACGACCTACGCCACGCGCTCGAACAGGTAGGCGAACGGTGACCTCGTGTAGGCGACGCCACGACCGCTCTGGTGCAACGACGCCCGGGTGATCTCGACCGGACGCTTGGGTACGAGGAACCTGTCCAGGTCGTCGGTGACGACGCGGAAGCGCTGGTTGCGGGCCTCGATCACGCCGGCGAGCCGGTACCGGTCATCGATCGACGCCATGGCGGCGTCGCCGTGGCTCGAGTTCACCAGCAGGTGTCCGCCGACGCGCAAGTAGCGCGTGCAGTGCTCCGACACGAAGCCGGCGTAGAGGGAGATCACCAGGTCGAACGCCTCGTCCGGGAGGGCGAGCGGCTCCTGGTAGTCGGCGTGCACGAACCGCACCTCGTGGTTCGCCGCACCGCTCTCCCGCTCGGCCAGCAAGGCGCGCACCCCGTCGAGGTCGGAGAAGAACTGGTTCGCCCGCCGGTCAACGTCGACATAGGTCACCGACGGCCAGGACCATGACGGCGCCAGGTCGACGTAGGACCCGGGGTACAGCACGGTGGCGGCCTCGACCGCCTCGGCCACGGCGGTGTACAGCGGGCGACGATCGCCGACGGCGCCGTCCTGCTTCTCCCACAGCGTGCGAGTTCGATCGAGCACGGCATCACGCTACGGCTCGGACGCCGCGCGCGGTCGCCTCAGGTCATACCCGACCCGCCGACTACCGTCGCGTCGGTGCTCGACCCCTCAGCCTTCGTGGCCTGCGATGCCGACCTCGAAGCCGTCGTCGGGTCCCGTCCCGGTGCAGTCATGCTCAAGTCGATCCGCTTCCTCGACGAGCACTGCGTGCACTTCCTCGCCTGCGCGCCGTTCGCCGTCGTCGGCACCACCACCGGCGACGGTTCGCTCCAGGCCATGGCGATGGGCGGGACGCCCGGGTTCCTGACGCCCCGCAGCGACACGGTGCTCGAGCTCGGCCACGCTGCCGGGCGTCCGGTCGTCGACGGGGCCCCCGCCGGGATCATCGCCATGGTTCCCGGCTACGGCGAGACGCTGCGGATCAACGGCCGGCTCCGGGTGCGCGACGGCGTGCTCACGCTCGACGTCGAGGAGGCGCTCCTGCACTGCGCCAAGGCGATCCTGCGCTCCGAGCTGTGGGCGACGCCCGCGGCGTCGGCGCCGGCTGCGACCTCGGCGGCCGATGCCGAGGTGTCGGATGCCGCAGCGTTGCTCGCCGAGTCGCCGTTCGTGGTGCTCATGTCCACGGATGCCGCCGGCCACGCCGACGCCAGCCCCAAGGGCGACCCGAGCGGCCTGATCCGACGGATCGACGACACGACGATCGCCATCGCCGACCGACCGGGCAACCGCCGCACCGACACCCTGCACAACCTGATGGACGATCCACGCCTCGCCCTGCTCGCGCTGGTGCCGGGACGCGACGACGTCGTCGAGGTCCGCGGCACTGCCCGAGTGTGCACCGACGAGGCCTTGCTGACGTCGATGCACCTGCGCGATCGCACGCCGAAGGCGGCGCTCGTCATCGACGTCGCGTACGTCGAGCTCCGCCACGAACCGGCCATCGCCGAGGCCGACCTCTGGAACCCGGATCGCCACGTCGCCGAGGGCACGCTGCCGCGAGCGGCAGCCATCTGGGCCGACCACGTGCGACGCAACACCGACGCCGGCACCGGGGCCAAGGTCGCACGGCGCCTGGTCAACAAGACGGCGCTGGCCGCCGGTGTGGCGTACGACTACCGCACCAACCTCTGACGACTCGACTGGCCGACCGGCCGAGACGGCGGCGACGGTCTACGCCACCTCCGCCCGCGGCATGCCGTGCCGGATGCGGGGATAGGGACGCCACCAGTCGGCCGAGGAGGCAATGCATGGTGTCCGCTCGCGAGCTCGTGGATCTCGAACGTCAGGGTTGGCAGGCCCTGTCCGCCGATGGCGACACTGCCGCTGCGCACTACGAGCGCGTGCTAGCCGGCGAAGTCCTCATGCTCCTGCCCGGAGGGCTGGTGATCGACGACCGCCAGGCGGTCGTCGAGTCGATGCGAGGTGAACCGTGGGAGAGCTTCGA
>JAGQTE010000093.1 GCA_020439175.1 Acidimicrobiales bacterium
CAGGTCGGCGGCGACGTCGGGCTCCGCGTCGGGGACGACCGCCGGGGCACCGAACAGGTCGGTGTCGGCCACGGCGGCGCCCACGGGGTCGGGCGAGCCGGCGGCGGCGATGGCACCGACGCCCCCGATCACGGCGGTGATGTCGTCGGGCGCCGGTGCCGGCACCTCGGTCGGCACGGTGTGCACCAACGGCAGCGGGAGCGGCGGATCGAGGTGCTCGGCGGCGCGCAGCAGCGCCCGGCCCAACCCGTCGGCGTCGAGTCGGTCGCCCGGGTCCGGGGCGCCGGCGGCGCGCAGCACCGGCGCCAGGGGACCCAGCTCGTCGGGCACCGGCAACGGCTTGTCGACGCGCGCCATCAGCGTGCCGAGCGTGGTGTCGGCGGCGAACGGCACCAACCCGGTCACGCACTCCACCAGGACCAGGGCCAGCGAGTACACGTCCGACCGCCCGTCGAGCGGCTCGCCGCGGGCCTGCTCGGGCGAGGCGTACCGGGCGGTGCCGAGGACCGCGCCCATCGGCTCGGTCCACGCCGCCTCCGCCAGGGCGCGCGCCAGACCGAAGTCGGCGATGCGCAGCCGGCCCTCCTCGTCGAAGAGGAGGTTGGCGGGCTTCACGTCACGGTGCACGAAGCCACGGCGATGCGCGTAGTCGAGACCTCGCGCCGCCTCCAGGCCGACGAGCAGCGCCTGGGACAAGCTCAGCCGGTAGCCCCCGTCGAGCAGCGTCTTGAGGTTGCCGCCCGAGAGGTACTCCATCACCAGGAACGCCACCTCGTTGCCGCCGCCGTGGCTCCAGTCGAACACCGACATGACGTTCGGGTGGTTGAGCGCGGCGGCAGCGTGCGCCTCCGCTTGGAAGCGGCGCAGGAACGCCTCGTCGTCCGCGAGGGCGTCGTGCAGCACCTTGACCGCAACCCGACGGCGCAGGGTGGTGTCCTCCGCGAGGTACACCGACGCGGAGGCTCCCGTGCCGATGGGGGCGACGAGGCGATACCGCCCTCCCAGGACCTGACCGGCGCGGTCGGTCACGCGGGTGGCCATCGCCGGGAAGGGTACCGGGTGCCCTGCGGCGAGACGCGTACCCCTGCGGTGACGGCGAGCCCGGGCGGCTGCCGCGTCACACGACGGAGAAGCACCAGTTGCGCGTGAATTGCTGGTCGGGGCTGGTCAGCGGGAAGTAGACCACCGAGGCGCAGTTCTGCCCCGCTTGGAAGGTCTCGACCGCCTGGCCGGGACCCGGGCGGAAGGTGATGCGGGCCTGCCCCTCGGAGATGATCAGCTGATCCTCGGGGATGACGATGCCGTCGACGATCAAGGTCGCACCCCAGCCACCCTGCAGGTCGACGCCGACCTCGCTCTGCTGAGGCACCTTGGCGCTCGGCTCGGGGATCAGCGCCTCGATGATGCGGTCGTCGGCCGTCGGCGACGAGCTGAGGTCGCTGAACCACAAGATGGTGAAGGCGACCACGGCCACCACCAACGGGATGGCGAGGGCGATCTTCTGTTTGGTGGAGAACTCGCGGAACACGGTGGGCCTCGACCGGCAGGCTACCGGTCGGCGCCGACGAGCCGGTCGACGGCGGCGATGGCGTCAGCGGGGTCGGACTCGACGAGGATGCCGACCATGCCGAGCGCCTCGGCCGCACGGACGTTGCCGGCATAGTCGTCCAAGAAGGCGGCGCGAGCCGGATCGGCGACGCCCAGCTCCTCCAACGTGAGCTCGTAGATGCGCGGGTTCGGCTTGCGGATGCCGACCTCGCTGGAGTCGACGACGACGTCGAAGAGCTCCTCGAGCGGCAGCAGCGGACGCCAGAAGTCCCGGGCCTCGATGATGTTGTTGGTCACGATGGCGGTGACGCAGCCGGCGTCGCGCACCCGTCGGACGCAGGCGATCATCTCCTCCTTCACGGCGCCACCGCCGAGGTGGGCGACGATCTCCATCAGGTCGATGTCGAAGCCACGGGCGACGCCGAGGGCACGGATCTCGGTGCGGGCGGCCTCGAAGCCGAGCTCGCCGCGCTCGGCGCGGTGCCAGGGATGGTCGGTGTCGTCGTCGTAGGACCCGAAGCAGATCTCGAGGCTCTGCTCGAAGGTCGCCCCCTTCTCCGCTCCGATGGCGGCCAGCGCCTCGAAGGGCGAGCCGATGAACACGCCGCCGAAGTCGAACAGCACGGCATCGAGGGCTCGGGAGGTGTCGGTCACGGCCGCCATCAAAGCACCTCGGCACCGACGCGGGCAGGTCGCGATGCCGGCGTCGACGCCGTCACGGGAGCTCGCCCGTGGCGAGCAGACGCTCGAAGCCGGCCTCGTCGAGCACCGGGATGCCCAGCTGCTCGGCCTTGGCGACCTTCGACGCGCCTGGGGCGTCGCCCACCACCAGCGCCGTCGTGCGCGCCGACACGGACCCGGGCGACTTCCCGCCGTGCGCCTTGATGACGGCCTCGGCCTCGTCGCGCGAGTAGCCGGCGAGCGTGCCGCTGACCACGACCGAGCGACCCTCGAGCGTCTGCGGCACGGCGTCGGTGTCGGGCCGCTCGGGCCCCGCCATGTTGACGCCGGCGTCGCGCAGCTTGGCGATCAGCGCCCGGTGCTCGGGGTCGGCGAACCAGGCGTGCACGCTGGCGGCGATGGTCGGGCCGATGCCGTCGACGGCGGCGAGCTCGTCGACGGTGGCGTCGAGCAGGGCGTCCATGTGCCCGAAGTGCTCGGCGATGGCCTCGGCGGTGGCGCCGCCGAGGTGGCGGATGTTCAGCCCGACGAGCAGGTTCGCCAGCGGGCGCTGCTTGGACGCCTCGATGGCCCCGAGCAGGTTGGCGATCGACGTGTCGCCGAACCCGTCGATGCCGCGCAGCGCCGCCTCGTCGAGGTGGAAGACGTCGGCGACGTCGTGCAGCAGGCCGAGCTGCAGGAACAGGTGGACGCGCTGCTCGCCGAAGCCTTCGATGTCCATGGCCCCGCGCGAGACGAAGTGGTCGATGGCGCCGCCGACGCGCGCCGGGCAGGCGAGGTTGGGGCACCGGTGGTCGGCCTCACCCTCGGGCCGCACCAGCGGCGTCCCGCAGACCGGGCAGTCGGTGGGGAACCGCCACCGGCGCAGGCCCTTCGGGCGCGCCTCGAGCACCGGTCCCACGACCTCGGGGATGACGTCACCGGCCTTGCGGACGATGACGGTGTCGCCGGGCCGGACGTCCTTGGCCGCCACCTGGTCCTGGTTGTGCAGCGTGGCGAGCTGCACGGTGGACCCGCCGACGAACACCGGCTCGAGCACGGCGAAGGGCGTCGCCCGCCCCGTGCGTCCGATCGACACCTCGATGCGGTGCAGCTTCGTCGTGCGCTCCTCCGGTGGGAACTTGTAGGCGATGGCCCAGCGCGGCGCCTTCGACGTCGTGCCGAGCTCGGCGCGCCGGGCGAGGTCGTCGAGCTTCACGACGACGCCGTCGATCTCGTAGCCGAGGTCGTGGCGATGCTCCTGCCAATGCCGGCAGTAGGCGTAGACCTCGTCGAGCGTCGCCAAGACCTGCACCTCGGGGTTGACGGGCAGGCCGAGCGCGCCGAGCAGCTCGAGGCTCTCGTGGTGGGTGGCGAAGGTCGGGCCGCCGACCACCTCGCCGAGCTGGTACGACCAGAACGCCAGCCGCCGCGAGGCGGTCACGGCGGCGTCCTTCTGGCGCAGCGACCCGGCGGCGGTGTTGCGGGGGTTGGCGTAGCTCGGCAGGCCGGCCGCCGCCTGGGCGGCGTTGATGGCGTCGAACTCGGCGATGGGCAGGTAGACCTCGCCACGCACCTCGAGCACATCCGGCACGGCGATGGCCGACGACGCGGTGAGCCGGTCGGGCACGACACCGATCGTGGCGACGTTGGGCGTGACGTCCTCGCCGACGCGCCCGTTGCCCCGGGTGGCCGCCTGCACGAGCCTGCCGCCCTCGTAACGGATGGAGATGGCCAGGCCGTCGATCTTGAGCTCGCACACGTAGCCGACCGGCGTGGCGTCGTCGACGCCGAGGCCCTTGCGCACCCGCGCACCCCAGGCCTGGAGCTCGTCCACGTCCATGGCGTTGTCGAGCGACATCATCGGCACGGCATGGGTGACGGGGGCGAACGTGGTGACGGCCGCCCCGCCGACCTGCTGCGTCGGCGAGTCGGGCGTGATGAGGTCGGGGTGCGCGGCCTCGATCGCCTGCAGCTCGCGCACCAGCAGGTCGTAGTCGGCATCGGGGATGCTCGGGGCGTCCTGCTCGTAGTACAGGCGGTTGTGGTGGCGGATCTGCTCGCGCAGCTCGTCGGCGCGCCCCGCCGGGTCGAGCGCGTCGCGGGCGCCGTCGGGCAGCGCCCCGGGCGGTGTCAGGTCCTCGGCCATCGGGCGCATCCTACGAGGCCCCACCGACACCCAGGCCGGGCCACGGTGACGAGGGGACGGCTCAGGCGCCGACCTGCAGGCGCACGCCGATCGCCTGGTCGAGCAGCCGCTCGGCCAGACGTCCCGTGAAGGTGGCGACGTGCTCCGCCTGCGTCACCCCGTGGTGGAACAGCCCGCAGGCGGGCGTGATCATCGCCTGGGTCCGGAGGCGGACCGGGTCACAGCCGCCGTCGGTCACGAGGGTGCACCACAGCAGCGAGAGCTGGCGCCACAGGCGATCGACCGTCGTCCCGAGCGGCCCGTCGGTCGGGACGGCGCCCCACGCCACCCAGCCGCCGCGCTCGAGGAACGGCGCCAGGGCGAAGGCCGCCGACTCCAGCCCGACCGTCGTCGGTGCCGACAAGATGTTCGGCCCGGCCTCGAGGAGCAGCTTCCAGTCGGCGGGTCCGCAGCAGTGCAGGCCGGTGATGGCGTACGGCTCGAGCGCGGCCAGCACGCCCGAGGTCAGGTCGATGGCGTCGAGCGGACCGATCGGGAAGTCCTGCACCATCGCCGAGCCCAGGGCCGGCTCGTCGACGAAGACCACGAGCTGCGCCTGCGGCACGCGCGCCGACAGCAGGTTCAGCAGCGCCCGCGCCCGGGCGCGCACGGCGGTGGACGCCACGCGGAAGGCGAGATCCCCCGGGAGCCCCGCGGCGTGCAGCGCCACGCCGAAGGTCACCGGCCCGGTGAGCGACAGCTTGATGGGGCCGCGCCGATCGGACACGGCGTTGACGAAGGCGCGCAGCCCGACGTAGCTGTCCGAGCCGAACCCGTCGTCGTCGAGCGGCGCCTCCGGGTCGATGGCGGCGTCGTCGATGAGCAGCGAACCGTCGTCGCACACGGTGATGCCGCGCACCCCGTGCGCCGCCTGGGCGATCATCCCCTCGCGCCGTGAGCGCGCCGGCAGCGAGGGCGCCGACGGCAGGCGCGGCGTGTGGCGCAGCACGAAGTCGACCGCCTCGGACGGGTCGACGTGCGGGAGGCTCCCGATGCCGGTCGCCAGGCCCACGGGGAGCGCGACGCGCCGGTCGCCGGCCGCTCCCGCCGTGTGCTGGTCGACGCTGTCGCCCACGTCCGCTCCTCGTCTCCGACGGTCCCCCGCCGTCGTGCCCAATGCATCGGTGTGCCGCGTCACCACCTGAACCCCGATGCCGCAGGGCGCCCTAGAACTAGCGACCGGCGCACCGCCTGGGCAAATCTCGACGTGATGGGATCCACCGTTCGCCCGCCCAGCGCCACCGGCGGCGGCGTCGTCGCTCGCACGACGCCCGCCGATCGCGCCGTGCGCTGGGTGGCCGTCGTGGCCTGGGCGGCACTGCCGTTCACCCTGGGCGCGCTGATCGCCGATGCCCTGGCCGACGCGGGGCGCACGGCGCAGCTGCTCGACAGCGGTGCCGCCTGGGTGGTGTGGGCGGCGGGGCTCGTCGCGCTGCTGGTGCCGACCACCGTCAGCCTGACCGTGGTGCGACTCGTCGTGCCCGGCGCCGTGGCCGCGGCGCTGCTCGCCGGCGCCGCGGTGGCGGCACGCGACGTGGGTGCGCTGGATCTGGTGCACGCCGCCGGCACGGCGCTCGCCGCCCTCGCCGCCGTCATGGTGCTGTCGGCGCCCGTCGGCGCCGTGTTCGTGAACGGTTCGGCCTACGGCGACGAGCGGCGGTACCTGCTGCGTGCGCCGTCGGCGCTGCTGTTCGGCCCCATCGAGCTGGCGTGGCTCGTCGTCGTCGCCGGTGCGCTCGCCGGTCCCCTGCTGCTGGGGGCCGAGCGCTGGGTGGCGGGCGGGGCGGCGCTCGTCGTCGGCTGGCCGGCCGCCGTGGTGGCGGCGCGAGCGGTCCACGGGCTGCACCGCCGGTGGTTCGTGCTCGTCCCCACCGGCACCGTGCTGCACGACTTCTCCGCCGTCACCGAGTCGGTGATGGCGCCGCGGCGCCAGCTCGCGCACCTGGGCCCGGCCGCGGCCGACAGCACAGCACTCGACCTGACGGCGGGCGCGGCCGGGTTGGCGCTCGAAGCCAGGTTCGTCGATCCGATCGTCGTGTCGCCGCGCCCGGGTCGCCGCCCCGGCACCGGTGCCGTCGTCGAGCCCGTCGATGCGGCGGCCATCCTGTTCACGCCGACCCGGCCGGGGCGGCTCCTGGCCGAGGCGGAGCGGCGCCGCCTCCCCGTCGGCTGACGACCAGGCGAGCGCTCAGACGGCGATACCACAGCCGACGACACGGTCGGCCCGGTACAGCGCCACCGTCTGCCCCGGCGCCACCCTGCGCTGGGGGACGTCCCACCGCAGCCGCACCCTGCCCGTGCCGGCGAGCTCGCCGGGCGTCAGCCACCGCCCGAGGGCGGCGCCTCCGCCGTCGACGACCAGACCGGACCGGCCCGGGTCCTCGATGTCGACCGTGGCCCGCGACGCCGTGCCGTGCGCCGACGTCTGTGCCAGGACCGCGCCGCCGACCGGTTCGGCGGACCAGACGACGGACTCGAGCCCGACGGTGGCGGCGTCCAAGTCGTCGCGCCGCCCGACGACCGCCTGCCGGCGGGCCACGTCGACGTCGATCACGTAGCGCGGCGCATCGCCGCCCTCGAGCCCCAGGCCCTTGCGCTGCCCCACGGTCACCAGCTCGATGGCGTCGACCGACCCGACGGCCGTGCCGCCCGTGTCGACGAGCGTCCCCGGGTGCAGCGCCAGGCGCGGCTCGAGGAACCGTCGGCGGCCGTCGGCGGCGGTGATGAAGCACACGTCCTGGCTGTCCGGCTTGGCGGCCGTCCGCAGCCCGGCGGCGGTGGCCACGGTGCGCACCTGCTCCTTGGTCAGCTCGCCGATCGGCAGCAGGAGGTGCTCGAGCACGGGCTGGGTCAGCATGGCCAGCACGTAGGACTGGTCCTTGGCAGCATCGGCGCCGCGGGCGACACGGCGGTGCGGCCCGTCGCCCACCACACGGGCGTGGTGACCGGTGGCGACGGCATCGAACCCCAGGGCCTCGGCGCGGCGCAGCAGACGATCGAACTTGAGGTGGCGGTTGCACTCCACGCACGGGTTCGGCGTCCGGCCGGCGCCGTGCTCGGCGACGTACGGCTCGACGACCTGACGATCGAACGCATCGGAGAAGTCGAAGACGGCGAAGTCGATGTCGAGCTGCTGCGCCACCCGTCGGGCGTCGTCGACGTCGGAGACCGAGCAGCAGCCCTGGTCGCCCTCGCCGCCCCACAGCCGCATGGTGACGCCGACGACGTCATGGCCCGCGTCACGCAGCAGCACCGCCGCCACCGACGAGTCGACGCCGCCCGAGAGACCGACGAGCACGCGGCTCACGGCGCCACCTCGGCGAACGGGCGGAGTCGGTCCACCGCCCTGCCGGTGGACCGGACAGCGGCGTCGACGTCGGCCTCGGTCGTCGACCACCCGAGCGAGAGGCGCAGCGCACCCGAGGCGGCCGCCGGCGCCACACCCATCGCCGCCAACACGTGCGAGCGCAGCTGGGCACCGCTGCTGCACGCCGACGCGGCCGACGCCGCCACGTCGTCGCGATCGAGCAGGAAGAGCAGCTCGTCGCTGTGCACGCCCGGGATGCACACGTGACAGGTGCCGGGCGACACCGGTGCGTCGCCGTCGAGGACGGTCACCACCAGCCCGGGCACGGCGGCGCGCAGTCCCGCCAGCAGGCGATCGCGCAACGCCGACACGTGCGGCACCTCGACCGGCCGATGCTGCGCCGTCGCCGTCAGCGCCGCGGCGAACGCCGAGGCGCCCGCCACGTCCTGCGTGCCGGGTCGCACCCCGTGCTCCTGGCCGCCGCCGAGTTGGCGCGGCGCCAGGCGGCGCAGCGCCCCGTCCCGACCGACGAGCGCCCC
>JAGQTE010000094.1 GCA_020439175.1 Acidimicrobiales bacterium
CCGGCGACGGCCGCCTCCTCGTCGTGGGCCGGCAGGAACAGCACCACCGGCGCCGGGCCCGTGCCGGCGTCCGGCGCGCTCGGCACCGGTAGGTCGTCGCCGCTGCGCTTGGGGAGCCGCAGGCGGCCGAAGAACCCGGGGCTCGGGTGCACGACAGCGACGGCGCCGGCACCCAACGAGTACACGGTCTTGATGCCGTGCGCCGTGAGGGCCGCCACCAGGCCGGCGGCAGGATCGAAGCCGAAGGCCGTGTAGGCGGCCACCGACGCGGCCTCGTAGGTGCCGAGCCCGGACGGTGCGATGGCGACGAGTTGGGCGGCGACGGCGATCGTGGTGATGACGAGCGCCTCGCCGAAGCCGAGGTCGATGCCGGCGAACGATGCGCTCACCCACACGACCACCGCCTCGAGGCACCAGGCGGCCAGCGCGCCGATGGCGATCAGCGGACCGGGGAGGCGCAGGTCGTGGCGATGCCGGCGCAGGCGGACCAACCACCACACGGCGCCGGCGCCGACGGTGGCGATGGCCGCCAGCGCAGCCAGACCCCACGCGCCGACGAGCTCCCAGGCGATGGCCGAGCCGAGCACGGCGACGATGACGCCCACGGCGACGAAGTCGGCGGCGCGCAGGGCCACGGTCGACGCCGTCGCCACATCGAGCGGCACGTCGGTGCGCCGGCTGACGCTCACGACCCGGAACGGCTCCCCGAGGCGCAACGGCAGCACGTGGTTGGCGCCCAGGCTGAGGTGCAGCCCGGCCAGCGCCTGGCCGAAGCCGAGCCCGGGCACGAGCCGGCTCCACAGCGCGGCGCGCACGACGAAGGCGGCGCCGAACGCGGCGAAGGCGGCGACCACGAGCGCCGGCGCATCGGCCATCGCCGACACGGCCTGGCCGAGCAGCTCGCCGTCGATGCTCCGGGCGATGGCCACGACGGCGACGACGAGCCCGATCACGCCGACGGCGATCGATGCGTGGCGACTCCTCCGCTTCATGTTAGGGCAGCTTTACACACGGAAGCGGGGATGGCTAGCCTGCCGAGCATGGCCACCATGACCACCGAGCCCTCGACGGCGAGCAGCCCGACGCCTCGACGCCCGGGCCGGCGACGCCGTCGAGCTGGGGTGCTGGGGGCCGCCGGCGTGGTGCTGGTGCTGTGCACCGCCGTCCTGGCGGCGTGCTCCTCGGGCGACGACAACAAGGTCGTCGTGTACTCGGGCCGATCGACCGACCTGATCAAGCCCGTGCTCGATCGCTTCGCCGCCGAGACCGGCATCAGCGTCGACTTCAAGCAGGGGGACTCGGCCGATCTGGCCCTCACGATCGAGCAGGAGGGCGAGCGCTCGCCGGCCGACGTGTTCATCTCCCAGAGCCCCGGCGCCACCGCCTACCTCGACGACAAGGGCTTGCTGCGGCCGTTGCCGCAGTCGACGCTCGATCGGGTCGCCGCCGAGGACCGCGCCGGCGACGGCAACTGGGTCGGGCTCTCCGGGCGGGTGCGGGTGCTGGTCTACAACACGGACCTGGTGTCGCCCGACGACCTCCCGGCCACCGTGGAGGAGCTCACCGGCGCCGCCTACCAGGGCAAGGTCGGCATGGCCCCGACCAACGGCTCGTTCCAGGACTTCGTGTCGGCGATGCGCATCAGCGAGGGCGACGACGCCACCACCGCCTGGCTCGAGGGCATGGCCGCCAACGACGTGAAGACCTACGCCAACAACAACGCCGTCGTCGACGCCGTGATCCGCGGCGAGGTCCCGATGGGGTTGGCGAACCACTACTACCTGTTGCGAGCCCTCGAGGACGACCCCGACGCCCCGGCGGCCAACCACGTCTTCGCCGACGACGTCGGCTCGGTCGAGATCGTGTCCACGGCGTCGGTCCTCGCCGGGGCCCAGCACACGCCCCAGGCCGAGCGGCTCGTCGACTTCCTGCTCAGCGACGAGACCCAGCGCTACTTCGCCGACGAGACGTTCGAGTACCCGGTCGTCGCCGGTGTGCCGCCCGCCGCCACCGTGCCCGAGCTCGCCGCCGAGCAGGTGCTGCGCGTCGACTTCGACGAGCTCGGCAGCGAGTTCGCCTCGACCGTCACGATGATCCGGGACGCCGGCCTGACGCGATGACCGCCGTGGCGGCGCCGCCGGCGGCGACGGGACGGGTGCGCAGGCCCGAGGTTGCCGGCGTGGTGCAGCCGCGCCTGCCCCGAGCGCCACGACGGCTGGCGGCCCTCGGCGTGGCGATCGCCGTGCTCTTCGCGGCGCCGATGGGGTTCCTGGTGGTGCGCACGGCGGGGCTCGGGGGCGACACCGTGCTCGAGACCCTCACCGACGACGCCCTGACGCCGCTGCTGTGGAGCCTCGGGCTCGGCGCGGCCGTGGCGCTGAGCGCCGCCGCCATCGGCGTCGGCCTGGCCTGGTGCACGACGCGCACGGACCTGCCGGGGCGGCGCGCCGCCGCCGTGCTCGGCCCCCTGCCGCTGGTCGTACCCTCCTACGTCGGCGCCGCAGCGCTCGTCGCCGGGTTCGCCCCCGGTGGCCTGGTCGCCGACCTCGTCTCCCCCCTCGGCATCACGCCGCCGGAGATCGGCGGCTTCTGGGGTGCCTGGTTCGTGCTGAGCGCGTTCTCGTACCCCTACGTGTACCTGCCGGTGGCGGCTCGCCTGGCGGAGCTGCCGCCGTCGCTCGAGGAGAGCGCCCGGCTGCTCGGGCGCGGTCCGCGCCAGGTGTTCACCTCGGTCGTGCTGCCCCAGGCCCGCACCGCCGTCGCCGCCGGCACGCTGCTCGTGTTCCTCTACACCATCAGCGACTTCGGGGCGGTGTCGATCATGGGAGCGCCCACCCTGACGAACGAGATCTTCCAGGCCAAGCTCGTGCCCGAGCTGTGGCTGCCGCTGGCATCGTTGCTCGGCGCCGTGGCGCTGGTGGTCGTCGCCGCCGAGCGGGCGTTGGCCCGACGGCGGGTGGCGGTGAGCGGCGTCCAGGTGCGCCGCGCCATGCAGGTGCCGCTCGGCCGGTGGCGCTGGCCCGTCGCCCTGGTGGTGTGGGGATGGTTCGGTGCGGCCTTGGCGGCGCCGGTGCTCGTGCTGGTGCTGTGGGTCGTGCGCGGGGTGCTCGGCGCGGGTTCCCCCTCGGCCACCGTGCTGGCTCCGGGCGGCCTGCTGGCGCCGGCGGCGAGCACCGTCGGTGTGAGCGTCGCCGCCGCGCTCGCCACCATGGCACTGGTGCTGCCGGTCGCCTACCTCACGGTCCGGTACCGCAGCCGCGCCGGCGGCACCGCCAACACGGTGGTCGTCGGGGCCTTCGCCCTGCCCGGGTTGGTGGTGGCCCTGGCCCTGGTGTTCTGGACCCTCAAGGCGGACGCGCTGGCATGGCTGTACCAGACGATCCCGCTGCTGGTGTTCGCCTACACCGTGCACTTCGGCGCCCAAGGGCTGCGGGCGGCGCAGGTGGCGGTGGGCAGCGTCCCGACGCGCTTCGACGACGCCGGCGCCGTGTTGGGGGCGTCCCGGTCCCGGCGGCTGCGCACCATCGATCTCCCGCTGATGGCGCGCGGTCTGGGGGCCGGTCTGGGGCTGGTGCTGCTGTCGGCCATGAAGGAGCTGCCCGCCACGCTGCTGCTGGCGCCGCCCGGCTTCGAGACGCTGGCCACCCGCATCTGGGCGGCCAGCGACTCGCACCAGTTGGCGCAGCTCGGCGTGGCGTCGCTGGTGCTGCTCGCCCTGTCGGGCCCGCTGACGTGGGTGCTGGTCATCCGTCCCGGTCGCCGGCGGTGAGCGAGGCGTCGCCGGGTCCGTCCCTGCGTCGGGTCCTGCTCCTCGTCGGCGCCGTCGTCGCCGCCGTCGTGTCCGTCGGCATCGGGGCGCGGGCCGAGCACGACGCCCGGGTCACCGCCGACGAGCCGCAGTACCTGCTCAGCGCCATCAGCCTGGCCGAGGACGGTGACCTCAACATCCGCGACGAGCTCAACGACCATCGATGGTCGGCGTTCCACGAGGCGCCGCTGCCTCAGCAGACGGCTCCCCTCGACGGTGGCCGGACCCGCCTCAGCCCCCACGATCCGCTGTACCCGCTGGTGCTGGCGTTGCCGGTGCGCATCGGTCTGGGTGTGGCCGGCGACGCCGGCGCCTGGGTCGCGGCCAAGGCCTTCGGCGCGCTGGTGGCGGCGGCGCTGGCGATGGTGACCACCTGGGTGGCCGTGCGTCGCTTCGGGGTGGGGCCGCGCCGCGCCGCGGTCGTGGTGACCTGCATGAGCGTGGTGCCCCCGCTCGTGGTGTACGGCACCCAGCTGTACCCGGAGCTGCTGGCGGCGCTGGCGGTCGTGTCGGTGATCGGTGCGGTGACCAGCGAGGCGCCGGCGCGCCCGGCCCCGATGGCGGTGCTGCTTGTCGGGTTGCTGGCGCTGCCGTGGCTGTCGGTCAAGTACCTGCCCGTCGCCGTAGCGCTCGGTGTGGTGGCCCTCGTCCGGCTGTGGCGCGCCGACGCCCGGCTGGCGTCCGCGGTCCTGGTGGCCGCCGGCGCCGGCGGTGCGGCGGCGTTCGCCTTGGTGCACCGTGCCGTCTACGGCGGGTGGACGGCCTACGCCGCAGGCGATCACTTCGTCGGCGGGGAGCTGACCGTGGTCGGGGTCACCCCCGACTACCTCGGTCGCAGCGTGCGGGTCATCGGTCTGCTGGTCGATCGCGACTTCGGCCTCGCGGCGTGGGCGCCGGTGTTCCTGTTCGCCGTTCCGGCGGCGGGGGCGCTGCTGCGGCGCCGCCCGCCGGGCTGGGCGGCCCTCGTCGTGCCGATGGCCGCCGGATGGCTCACCGCCACGTTCGTGGCGTTGACGATGCACGGCTGGTGGTGGCCCGGTCGACAGGTCGTCGCCGTGCTGCCGACGCTCGTGCTGACGACGGCCTGGGGGGCTGAGGTGCTGGCGGCGGAGCGACCCCGCGTCGCGGCTCGGGTCCGGGCCCTGTTCTGGGTGGCGGCGGCGTTCGGGATGGTGACCTGGGCCTGGCTCCTCGGCGAGGTGCTGACGCGGCGGCGGCAGCTGATCATCGACTTCGCCGCCACGGCGGCGCCGTTGTCGGCGCAGTGGCGAGCGCTGCTGCCCGACGGCCGCGCCGTCCCGGCGCCGACCGGGGTCCAGGTGACGTGGGCGGTGATCATCGGTGCCGCCGTCGCCCTGGGATGGTGGGCGGCCGATCCGAACGGGCGCGTCGGGGGGCGACCGTGGCATCGTCGTACGGCGGCGGCCGACGGGTCGTCGTCCGACGGCGGCCGACAGGTCGTCCGTGCGGCGAGACGGGTGAAGGACACGTGATGGGCTACGACAAGCGGGCGCGCCGGTGGGCGTGGAGCGCGATGGCCGTGCTGTCGGTGGCGGCGGCCGCCTGCGGCACCGACGACGGCGCCGCCGTGCGCGAGATCGGCGGCGACGGCGCAGCGAGCGGCAGCGGGTCGGGGTCGGCATCCGGCGTCGAGCCGACCTGCCAGCCGGTCGGTGACTTCTCGGTGGCGGACAGCCAGCTCGACGTCACGCTGGGCGACTTCTACGTGTCGCCGCAAGGCCCGGCGGTCGCCGGCAAGGTCAACATCGTCGCCACCAACGTCGGAGACGAGCCCCACGAGGTGGTGGTCGTCGTCGGCGACGACGTGGCGGCGCTGCCGACCGACGCCGACGGGGCGTTCGACGAGGAGGCCTACGGCACCGATCGCGTGCTCGGCGAGATCGAGGCGTTCCCGGCCGGTGAGGACTGCAACGGCGTGTTCGACCTGGCGCCCGGGTCCTACGTGCTGCTCTGCAACCTGGTGGAGACCGAGGCCGACGGGACGATCGAGAGCCACTTCGCCGAAGGCATGGCGACGGTCATCGCCGTCGGCAGCTGAGGGCGGGGCGGCGGCGCTGCGGCCGGCTCAGCTGGCCGTGACCAGGATGCGCCCGCTGGCGAAGACCCCGATGCCGACGTGGCGGCCGTCGATCTCGACCGTCGTCGTCCCGTCGGGGGAGGACTCGGTGACCACACCGGCGATGCCGGGCTGCAGCGACGACCGCTCGAGCCACTCGAGCATGCCGGGTGCGAACTCGAGCTCTTCGGGGATGCGGGCCACGGTGAAGGCGTCGCCGACCGCAACCTCGCTCAGCGGGACCGTCGTCGGCGCCACGTACGCCGTGCCGGGGATCGGGTTGCCGTGCGGGCACGTCGTCGGCTCGCCGAGCAGCTTGACCATGGCCGCCTCGACGTTGTCGGAGATGACGTGCTCCCACACGCCCGCCTCGACGTGCGCCTCCGACCACGACAGGCCGAGCACGTCGGTGAGGAACCGCTCCGCCAGGCGGTGGCGCCGGACCACCGACTCGGCCAGCGTGGTGCCCTTGGTGGTGAGCGAGATGGTGCCGTCGATGCTGACGAGGCCCTCGCCCTCCATCCGCCGGATCATCTCCGACACCGCCGGGCGGGAGATGTCGAGCCGTTCCGCGATGCGGGCCTGGATGACGTCGACGTCGTCCTCGCGCAGCTCGAAGATCGCTTCGCAGTACTCCTCGAACGCCGGGTGGTAGTCGACAGCCACGGGGCGAGTGTATCGGGGCGCCGTCGCCCCGTGGCCGGGCCGGTCCACCGGAGCGCTGTCACCGGTGCTGGGTAGCGTGAGGCGATGGCTCCCACGCCCGCCGCCGACGTCGCCACCGGCCGCGACCCGCTCGAGGCCTTCTCCGCGCCGGTGCAGGCGTGGTTCCGGTCGAGCTTCGCCGCGCCGACGCCGCCGCAGGCCCAGGGGTGGGCGCCGATCGCTGCCGGCGAGAGCACGTTGGTGCTGGCACCGACCGGCTCGGGCAAGACGCTGGCGGCCTTCCTCGCCGGCATCGACCGGCTCATGACGTCGCCCCCCGTGACCGACCGCACCCGCCGCACGCGCCTGGTCTACCTGTCCCCCCTGCGGGCGCTGGCGGTCGACGTCGAGAAGAACCTGCGGGCCCCGCTGCTGGGCATCGCCCATGCCGCCGAGCGGCTCGGTGTCGAGGTCACGCTGCCCACGGTGGGCATCCGCACGGGCGACACGCCGGCGGACGAGCGGCGCAAGCTCATCCGGAACCCGCCCGACCTGCTCATCACCACGCCCGAGTCGCTGTACCTGATGCTCACCTCGGCGGCGCGCGAGACGCTCGCCGGTGTCGACGCCGTGATCGTCGATGAGATCCACGCCTTGGCACCGACCAAGCGCGGCGCCCACCTGGCGCTGTCGCTGGAGCGGTTGGAAGAGCGCACCGACGGCCCCCTCCAGCGCATCGGCCTGTCGGCGACGCAGCGCCCGCTCGACGAGATCGCCCGCTTCCTGGGAGGTCACCGGTCGCCCGCGTCGCCCCGTCCGGTGACCATCGTCGACGCCGGCGTCCGCAAGCCGCTCGAGGTGCAGGTGCGGGTGCCGGTCGAGGACATGGCGGCGCCGGGCGACAGCGACGCCAACCCCACCGGGCGCTCGTCGATCTGGCCCGCCATCCACCCGCAGATCCTCGAGCTGATCCGCCAGCACCGGTCGACGATCGTGTTCGTCAACGCCCGTCGGTTGGCGGAACGTCTGGCCACCCGCCTCAACGAGCTCGACGCCGGGGGTGATGCCCGCGGTGACGAGGCCGAGGGCGCCCCGCCGGCGGTGGAGCGGCCGCTGGTCAAGGCGCATCACGGCTCGCTGTCGCGCACGCAACGCCTCGCCATCGAAGACGAGCTCAAGCGGGGCGACCTGCGCGGGCTCGTCGCCACCAGCTCGCTCGAGCTCGGCATCGACATGGGCGCCGTCGACCTGGTCATCCAGGTCGAGTCCCCGGGATCGGTCGCCTCAGGGCTCCAGCGCGTCGGCCGCGCCGGCCACCAGGTGGGCGAGCCCAGCCGTGGGGTGCTGTTCCCCAAGCACCGCGCCGATCTCCTCGAGGCGGCGGTCGTGGTGCAGCGCATGCACGACGGGTTGATCGAGCACACGCGGGTGCCGCGCAACCCGCTGGACGTGCTGGCCCAGCAGATCGTGGCGGCCGTCGCCCTCGAGCCGCGCACGGTCGGCGAGCTGGCGACCCTGGTCCGGGGCGCCGCACCGTTCGCCGGGCTCAGCGACGAGGCGCTCGCCAACGTGCTGGAGATGCTGGCCGGCCGGTACCCGTCCGACGAGTTCGGCGAGCTGCGGCCGCGCGTCGTGTGGGATCGCACGACGGACACGGTCAGCGCCCGACCCGGGGCGCAGCGCCTGGCCGTGACCAACCCCGGCACGATCCCCGACCGCGGCCTGTACGGCGTGTTCCTGCCGGACGGCACGCGGGTCGGCGAGCTCGACGAGGAGATGGTCTACGAGAGCCGCCCCGGCGAGACGTTCCTGCTGGGCGCCTCGACGTGGCGCATCGAGGAGATCACCTTCGATCGGGTCGTGGTCACGCCGGCACCCGGCCAGCCCGGCAAGATGCCGTTCTGGCACGGTGACGGCCCGGGCCGCCCGATCGAGCTGGGCCGGGCCGTGGGTGCCTTCACCCGCGAGCTGCGGGCCTCGCCCCGCGACGCCGCCTACGCCCGGCTCGTCGAGCGGCACGGCCTCGACGACCTGGCGGCACGCAACCTGTTGGCCTTCCTCGACGACCAGGCCGCCGCCACCGGCGTGGTCCCGGACGATCGCACCGTCGTCGTCGAGCGGTTCCGCGACGAGATCGGCGACTGGCGGGTGTGCGTGCTCACCCCGTTCGGGGCCCGGGTGCACGCGCCCTGGGCCATCGCGCTGCGGTCCAGCCTGGCCGAGGTGTGGGGCGTCGACCCCGAGATCATGTGGAGCGACGACGGCATCGTGCTGCGCCTGCCCGAGGCGGTCGACGAGGTGGCACCGGACGCCTTGGCGCTGGCGCCCGACGAGGTGCGCGATCGCGTCGTCGGCTACCTGCACACCGCACCGCTGTTCGCCACGGTGTTCCGTGAGGCGGCGGCGCGGGCGCTGCTGCTGCCACGTCGTCGTCCCGATCGCCGCACGCCGCTGTGGCAGCAGCGCCAGCGCGCCGCCGACCTGCTCGGCGTCGCCGGCCGGTTCGCCGACTTCCCGATCCTGTTGGAGGCGACGCGCGAGTGCGTCGACGACCTCTTCGACGTGCCGGCGCTGCTCGAGGTGCTCGAGGGGCTGGCGCAACGGCGCATCCGGATGGTGGCGGTCGACTCGTCCAGCGCCTCGCCCATGGCGGAGTCGCTGCTGTTCGCCTGGGTCGGCGTGTACATGTACGCCTACGACGCCCCGCTGGCCGAGCGCCGGGCCATGGCGCTGTCGCTCGATCGCGAGCTGTTGGCGGACCTGCTCGGCGCCGAGGAGCTGCGTGAGCTGCTCGATCCGGAGGTGCTCGACGCCCTCGAGGCGGACCTCCAACGCACGAGCGAGGGGCGTCGCGCCCGCGACCACCACGCCGTGCACGACCTGCTGCGCGGCCTCGGTCCGCTCACGGTCGTCGAGGTGGCGGCGCGGTGCCGCCTCGACGGCGTCGCCGACGGCGCGGACGTGGCGGCGGCGTGGCTGGGGCGCCTCGCCACCGAGCGCCGCGCCTTCGAGGCGCAGATCGCCGGCGAGGCCCGATGGATCGCGGCGGAGGACGCGGCGCGCGTGCGCGACGCGCTCGGCACGGCGCTGCCGCCGGGTCTGCCCGCCGCGTACACCGATCCGGTGGCGGCACCCCTCGAGGACCTCGTCTCGCGCTACGCCCGCACGCACGGACCCTTCGTGGCGGCCGAGGTGGCGCGTCGCTACGGGATCGGCATCGACCCGGTGACCGTGGCGCTGCGGGCGCTCGAGGGGCGCGGACGCGTCGTGCAGGGCGAGTTCCGGCCCGGCGGTGTGCAGCGCGAGTGGTGCGACGCCGAGGTGCTGCGCCAGGTGCGCCGGCGCAGCCTGGCGGCGCTGCGACGCGAGATCGAGCCGGTCGACGCGGCCGCGCTGGCCCGGTTCGCACCCGGTTGGCAGTGCGTCG
>JAGQTE010000095.1 GCA_020439175.1 Acidimicrobiales bacterium
GACCGACACGACCTGTACGTCGCCCTCGAGGCGGCGATCGGACCCGAGCAGGCGACGACGCTGATGGAGCACCTCCCCCCGATCGGCTGGGCCGACGTGGCGACCAAGCACGACCTCGCGCACCTGCAGACGGCGACCTCCCAGGAGTTTGCGTTGGTGCGCGCCGAGACGGCGGCGCAGATGGCGGAGTTGCGTACGGAGCTGCGGGGCGAGATGGCGGAGTTGCGTATGGAGCTGCGCGACGGGCTGGCGGCCGTGCGCGTCGAGCTGGGGAGCGACATCGCCGATCTGCGAGCAACCTCGCTCCGCGATCAGCGCACCTTGGCGCTCACGATGATCGGAGCGAACGCGGGGATGATGGCGACGGTGGCGGCGCTGGCGTTCGCGGCGGCCCGGCTCGTGTGACCGGGGGGCCCAGAGGGACCGACGTGCGGTTCAGCTCAGGTCGTCGAGCGCCGAGAGGTCGCCGGGCACGTCGACGGCGTAGTGCTCCAGGACGGCGAGGGGCACGAGGGCGAGCACGGCCTCGTGGGTGGACGCCAGCACCACGGGCGCCGCGGCGCCGTCCTCATGGGCACGGAGCCAGTTGCGCGCGGTGACGCACCAGCGGTCGCCGGGGCGCAGGCCGGGGAAGCGATACTCGGGCATCGGCGTCGACAGGTCGTTGCCGATGGCGCGCTGGTGGGCGAGGAACTCGGCGCTCACGACGGCGCAGATCGTGTGGCTGCCGAGATCCTCGGGGCCGGTGGAGCAGCAGCCGTCGCGGTAGAAGCCGGTCATCGGTTCGGTGCCGCACGGCTCGAGCGGGCCGCCGAGGACGTTGCGGGCGTCGGTGGGTGCCATCGCCCCCAGTGTGGCGTGCGCGCCGCCGGGTCGCTCAGTCGACGAGCTCGACCGGGTCGCCCACGCGGATCGTGCCCGGAGTGGCGCACGTGGCGTAGATGCCGAGGTGGTTCGGCGACACCGTGTTGAGCTCGGTGAGCGCCGAGAAGATGCCCGGCTGGCGCGGCAGCGCCGGCGCCTCGTCGGTGGGTGGCTGCGCCCGCAGCGGCATGGCGCAGCGCACGGTCGGCATCGCCACGTCGACGGCGGCGTCGCCCAGCCGCACCGTGCGACCGACCCAGTCCTGTTCGACGAAGACCGGCCCGTCGACGTCGAGCACGACGTTGGGGCGGAAGCGCCGGACGTCCCAGTCGAGGTCGCCGCGGGCGGCGGCGCAACCGGCGAGCGTCGCCGTGGTGACGGCGTGCAGCGCGGCGAGGTCGAGGAAGGTCCCCGGCGGCGCCGGGATCTCGAACTGCTCGGCGTCGTCGTTCGGCGGGTCGAACGTCATCTCGTACGACAGCGCCACCTCCGGGTCGACATGGGCGAGGCGCACCGGCCGCTCCAACCACGTCGAGAGCACCTCGTGCACCGCCGGGTCGTCCGCCGCGACCTCGGTGCCGTCGGGCAGCACGATGCGGTCGTCCTCACCGGTCGCTTCGAGCAGGCGACTGGCGCGCTTGGCCGACAGCAGGTGACCGGTGGTGGTGTCGATCACGCCCCACACCCGGTCGCCGGCGATGCCGGAAGCTGTGAGGTCGAGGGCGTCGACGCGGCGTCCCTGCATCGACTTCACGGGGTAGCGCCAACAGGCCTGCACGGTGCCGAGGATCGTCATGGCGGCGAGTCTCGCGCCGGGCCGGTCAGCGTGCAGCGTGATGGGTCGCGGCACCAGCGGCCGGGGTGACGGTGGCGGGCACGCCGCCCAGCGGTCGGTTCACGACCATCCCGTACGCCGGCGGGATCCCGCGGCGCGCCAGGGTCAGGTCGACGCACTGGGCGAGGCGCGCCGTGATGAGGGTCAGCTCCATCTGCGCCAGCGCGAAGCCGATGCACTGGCGCGGCCCGCGGCCGAACGGGGCCAGCGCCAGCCGCTGCTGGGCGGCCTGCTCGGGCGTCGGGTCCCGGTGGCGGCCGGGGTCGAACGTCGTCGGGTCGGGCCAGGTGGCCGGATCACGACCGGCGAGGTACGGCGACCACAGCACCATCGAACGCTTCGGGACGCGGTACGGGCCGACGTCGATCGCCCGGGTCGTCAGGCGGGGCGTGAACACCCCGGGCGGGTGCAGGCGCAGCGACTCCGCCACCACCGACGCCGCCACTTCGAGGGCGTCGAGCTCGGCGCGCCCCAGGGCGTCGACGGGCCGATCGCCGAGCACGGCGTCCGCCTCGGCGCGCAGGTCGGTCCAGATGGTGGGGTTGCTCGCCGCTTCGAGCACGGTCCACGCCACGGCGGAGGCCGTGGTGTCGAAACCGGCGCCGATCAACGTCACGACCTGGTCGCGGATCTCGTCCATCGACAGCTCGCCGGTACCGTCGGGCCCGGCGGCGAGCAGCATGGCCAGCACGTCGTCGCGCCCGTCGCTGTCGCCGGCGCGCTGGCGCCGGGCGATCTCGCCGTCGATCACGGCGTCGAGCGCAGCGCGCGCCTGTCGGGCGCGGGCCCGGCGGGTGCCGGGGACGGGGTGGGGGAGCTGACGCAGGCCCGGCTGCTCCAGGTAGGTCTTGGCCGGCTCGATGAGGGCGTCGAGCTCGTCGGTCCGCCCGGCGAGCTCGGGCCCGAACAGCGCCTGGGTGACGATGCGCAGCACGAGGCGCCGGCCGATGGGAAACAGGTCGACCGGCCCGGCCGCGGCGGCCGCCAGCTCCCCGTCGATGACGGCGTCGGTCTCGGCGACGATCATCGGGATCCACCGGTCGAGCCGGCGCCGTGCCAGCGCCGGTTGCACGGCGCCGCGCCGACGTCGATGGTCGGCACCGTCGGAGACGATCATCGAGCCGTCGCCGACGTAGAAGCGCAAGGTGTTGGCGACGTGGCCCCACACGAAGTGGTCGGTCGGCAGCGCGAGCAGATCGGCGACGTGCGCCGGGTTGCCGACGACGGCCAGCGTCATCGGTCCGAGTCGGATGCCGAACGTGCCGTCGAAGCGCTCGCCCAACTCGTCGAGGACCGGGACGGGCTCCGACAGCAGGCCGCGCAGGGCGCGCACCCGGTCGCCGGCGCGGCGCGGTCCGGGCAAGGTCGCGGGTCTCGCCGCGCCGGTCGCGGGCGCGTGCGCTGCCGAGTCGGTCATCGCCACCTCC
>JAGQTE010000096.1 GCA_020439175.1 Acidimicrobiales bacterium
CCCCACCACCGGCACCCGGTGGCCAGGCACCGCCGCCCCCACCGCCGGCTCCCGGTGGTCAGGCACCGCCGCCCCCACCACCGTTGCCCGGTGGCCAGCCGCCTCAGGGGGGAGCGCCACCGGCCGAGCCCATCGGCGGCTACCCGATCCCGGGCGCCCCGGTGAGTCCGGAGCCGCCCAAGAAGAAGGGCTGGTTCCGCAAGGGCTGAGGCCACCGGCGCGAGCTGGTTCGGTCACGCGCACGGTGCGGTCGGGCTGCCCGGCCCCGGACGGCACGCCAATCCACGGGTAGCGTGACGGGATGCGTCGCGCCACGCGCCTGTGGGTCGCTCTCGGGCTGAACGCGGTCATCGTCATCGGCCAGGTCGTCGCGGGCATCGCGGCGTCCTCGGTCGGCCTCGTCGCCGATGCGGCGCACAACCTGAGCGACGTCGCCGCCGTGGTCGTGTCGTTGGTGGCGGTTCGGCTCGCCATGCGTCCGGCCACACCGCAGCGATCGTTCGGCTTCCATCGCGCCACGATCCTCGGCGCCCAGGCCAACGCGGCGATGCTGCTCGTGGTGACGCTGGTGGTCATGGTCGAGGGGGTGCGGCGTCTGGCCGATCCCGACCCGGTGGAGGGCGGCATCGTCGTGGTGGTCGCCGGGGTGGCGGTGCTCGCCAACAGCGCAGCCGCCTGGGTGCTCGCCCGCGACCAGGGGCACGGCCAGGACCTGAACATGCGGTCCGCCTTCTTGCACATGGTCTCGGATGCGCTCGTGTCGGTCGGCGTGATGGTGTCCGGCGCCGTCATCTTGGTGGTCGGAGGGTGGTACTGGCTCGACCCGGCGGTGTCGATCGTCATCAGCGCCGCCGTGGGTTGGCGGGCCTGGCGGCTGCTCGTGCAGACGGCCGACGTGTTGCTGGAGTCGACGCCCGAGGGGATCGATGCGGCTGCGGTGGCGACGGCGATCCGGGAGGTGCCGGGCGTGGACGACGTCCATGACCTCCACGTGTGGAGCCTGTCCTCAGACCTGCGCGCCCTCGCGGCGCACGTCGTGGTGGATGGCGATCCGACGCTCGCCGACGCGCAGCAGCTCGGCGTGGCGGTGAAGGCGATGCTCGCCGAGGACTGGGCCATCGAGCACGCCACGCTCGAGTTCGAGTGCGCGGCGTGCGCACCGGTCTGTGCGGCCGAGGTGACGGACGTCGGTGCCGTCGCCCCTGCGCACCGTCACTGAGCCGAGCTCGGCGCTCCGGGTCGGCGTTCGGCGGCGAGCTGCTCCACGAGCGCCAGGGCTGCGTCCGCGCTCGGCGTCACATGGTCGACGCCGAGCGTCTGCACCTGTGCGGGGTCGGTGATGGCGGCGCCGCCGACGAAGACGGGCGCGTCCGTGGCGGCGTGGATCGCCTGGACGGTGCTGCGCACGGCGTCGAGGTCGTCGGTCGACGTGGCGCAGATGCCGACGGCGAGCAGGCCGTCGACTCGAGCGACAGCCGCAGCCCACGACGTGGCGGGCACGTCGGCGCCGAGGTCCAGGACCTGGAAGCCGCGGCCCCGGAGCGGGTCGGCGAGCAGCGTGACCGGCAGGCTGTGCAGGTCTCCGGCCGGCGCACCGAGGATCAAGACGCCGCGCCGACGGCCGCGGCGGCCGAAGAGCGGACCGAGCCGACCGAGCAGGCGAGACGCGATCGCCGAGGCCACGTGCTCCTCGGCGACGTCGATCGTCCCGTCTGCCCAGCCGTCGCCGATGGCGGCGAGTGCGGGACCGATCACCTCGAGGTACACGGCGTCGGGATCGCGTCCCGAGGCGAGGCAGTCCTGGAGGACCTGCCACGCGCCCTGCTCGTCGCCGGCGATCAGCCGCTGGACCAGCAGGTCGTCCCAACGCCGCTGGCGGACGCGTCGCTGGGCGGTGGGCGAGGTCTCCATGGCCACCACATCACCCTCGGCGACCTGCCACTCGCCGCCGACCTTCGTCGCCGGCAGCCGACCGGTGCGGATGTAGCGGTACACCGTCATGTAGTGCACACCCAGCCGGTCGGCCACCTGGTGGAGGGTGAGGGTGCTTCCGGTTGCGTGCTCGGGGCTCATGGGACCGCCTGGTGTCGGTGCGGGGGGCAGGTCCGCCGCCCTGCCCCCCGGCGTGCTCAGCTGGTCGGCGGGACCAGCACGGCGTCGATCACGTGGATCACGCCGTTGGACGTCTCGATGTCGGTCGTGACGACCATGGCGTCGTTGACGTACACGTTGCCATCCTTCACCGAGATCGTGACCTTGTCACCTGACACCGTCTCCACCTCGCCCGGCTGGACGTCGGCGGCCATCACCTCACCGGCGATGACGTGGTAGGTGAGGACCCGCTTCAGGAGCTCGGGGTCGTTCTGCACCGCCTCCAGGGTGGCGGCATCGAGCTTGGCGAACGCGTCGTCGGTCGGCGCGAACACCGTGAAGGGACCGTCGCCCTTCAGGGTCTCGACGAGCCCCGCGTCGGTGAGCAGCTTCGCCAGGGTGGTGAAGTCGCCGGCGGCGACTGCGGTGTCGACGATGTCCATCTCGGCAGCGGTGCCCGTGGTCATCTTGTCGTCGGACATCATCGTGTCGTTCGACATCTTGGTGTCCGAGGACTTCGCAGTGCCGCTCGACGCCGCCTGGCTGGTGCCGGTCGACGTCTCGGAGTCGGAGCTGCTGCACGCAGCGGCGACGAGCGCCAACGGCGCGATCGCCACGGCAGCGGCGACACGAAGGCGAGGGTGGGAGCGCATGGGGATGGACCTCCATTTAGTAGTAAATGATACCGGTCCAACGTGCGTCATGCCGTACGCGTTCCCGATCCGGCGAGATTTCCTCGTCGTGGCCCAGTCCCCGGGTGCGCCGGACCGGCGCGGATCTGCGTCGGCACGCGCCACGGGCCCGGTCCGAGGACCGGGCCCGTGGGTGCGTGGGCCGGGGAGGATTCGAACCTCCGAAGGCTGAGCCGACGGGTTTACAGCCCGTTCCCTTTGGCCGCTCGGGCACCGACCCAGGTGGCTCCGGCGGGTCGCCGGAGCGGTCGTACTGTATCGGCCGCGGGCGCGGCTGCCGAACCGACTACCTCGTCCGTTCGGTGCTGTGGCGCCGGCGTCTCGCCGGTGGTAGTTCCCCGCACGTCGCCGCCCGAGCTGGCAAGGCGGCGGGATTGGCTCAAGCGGCGACGTGCCGGGAACGCTTGGACGCCGAGGTCTCGTCCGCTCGGCTGCGGCCGGCGGGCTCGACCAGGGCGAGATCTCCACTGATGCACTCGAGGCGGGCCCAGTGGACGACGGCGGGGTCGTCCGTGAGCACCACGATCTGCTGTTGGCGCGACGCCTGCGCGGCCACGCCGAGCAGCTCGACCTTCTGCGCCGGATCGAGGTCGACGAAGGGATCGTCGAGGAAGGCGGGAAAGCTCTCGCCTCCTGCGCCGAGGTGCCGCAGCCGGCCCAGGTGTTGGCGCACCGCGGCCTGCGTTTCCGAGGCACCCGACTCGCCGGCGTCGGCGTCGACCGTCAGCGGCATGGCGCCGGTGACACCCAGCGCTCGCCGCAGCGCCGCGTGCGCCTCGGCGATCTCACGACGGTGCTCCAACGCCCAGTCGGCGGGGACGTCGCCGGCCAGGACCTCCCAGCGGGTCAGGGCCTTGCGGTGATCGCTCGCCGCCGCCATGAGCTGACGACGCTGGGTCTCCGATGCCACCAGCTCGTTGACCCGGCTGACCTGGAACGCCAGGTAGGAGCGAGCGCCGACAGCGTCGAGCGCCTCCTGCTCGCGCCGCTCGGCCTCGGTCGAACGCCGCCAGGCGACCAGCGAGTAGGCGACGGCAGCGATGGCGCCGGCGAGCAGCGGCACGGTGAGCCAGGGGCCGGTGACCAACATGGCCGGCAGCGCCGCCATGGTGCACAGCGCGGCGATGGCGAAGCTCAGGCCGCGGATCGACTCCGCTTCGCGTTGGACCGTCTCCAGCTCGGCGTGGCGGCGCTCGATCTCGTCGTACGCCTCGACATCCTCGGCGTTCGAGCCCAGCGCCTCGGCGATCTCCTCGAGTCGGGCCTTGCTCTCGAGCACTCCTCGGGCGACGTCCCACAGCCGGTCGGGGTCGAGGCGGGCGAGCCGGTCGACCAGCGCGTCGCCGTGCGAGCGGGCGGCCAGGTCGGCGGCGGTGATGCGCATGGCGCGCCGTGCCGTGCTGGGCGTGAGCCCGGCGCGCTCGAGGATGTTGACCTGGCCGGCGCCGTTCGTGAACGACGCCGTCACATCGGCCGCTCGCTCGATGTCGACGATCCGCGGCGCCCCGCTGCGCGGCCGGAAGACGGCGTACCGCTCGCCGCCGTCAGATCGGACCTCCAGGTGGACGCCGGGTCGGCCGGCGCTCAGGCCGCCGACGAGCTCGTTGACCAGCCCGTCCCGCTCGAGTTGGCCCATCCCGGCGATGACGGTGAGCCGCTCGTGGAAGTCCAGGGTGAAGGTGTCGTCACCGGCCTCGATGGCCAAACGCTCGAAGTGCACCTCCGGGTCATCGGCGCCACCCTCGGGGGACTTGAGTCAAAAGACCCATGCGTCTGGGCCGTGCGGCCCACGCCGGTCGGCGACCCCGACCGCACCTGCGGCGGCGCCGATCGGCATGGCGGAACCGGCTTTGGATCGCGCCGGTCGACGTGGCAAGATGTCGCGCCGCCCCGTGTGGGCGGCACTGCCCCCTTAGCTCAGTCGGCAGAGCGTTTCCATGGTAAGGAAAAGGTCGTCAGTTCGATTCTGACAGGGGGCTCTGTCGGCCGGTCGCCACAAGCGTCGGACCGACCCGGCGGCGTAGCTCAGGAGGTCAGAGCACTCGGCTCATAATCGAGGTGTCGTCGGTTCGAGTCCGACCGCCGCCACTGACCGACCGACGGGCCCAGGGATCTGGGCTCGTTTCCATGTACGAACCCCGGCCGGGCTGGCTCCCGGTCGCATCCACCCAGCAGCACCACCCGGCGCCACCACCAGCGCCCCGTCCCAGGAGGACCCAACCGATGGCACGTGAGAAGTTCGAGCGGACGAAGCCGCATGCGAATGTGGGGACGATGGGTCACATCGATCATGGGAAGACGACGTTGACGGCGGCGATCACGCGGGTGTTGGCGGATGCTGATCCGA
>JAGQTE010000097.1 GCA_020439175.1 Acidimicrobiales bacterium
GTCCAGTCGACGGCGAGGTCGGCGCCCGGCCCCTCGAAGTGGATGCCGTCCGGGCGCAGGTCCACGCCGTCGGCATCGAGTCGGCACTCGCCCAGCGGCTCGGTCGGATCGGTCGTCGGCACATCAGCGACCTCGATCCCGTCGGGCGGGCAGGTCCACTGATCGAGTCGCAGCAGGCGGGCGGCGGGGCGCGCCGCCACGGCCGCCACCGCCCCTTCGGTCATGCACGCCGTGCGGCGCGCCATCTCCTCGGCGTCGAAGAACGCGGACGTCGACGGCGCGGCCGGCGCCACGAACACCGTGGCGCCGTACGACGCCAGGAGATCGATGGCCTTGGTCATCTCGACCTCGTACCAGTCGACGAAGGCCGGGTCGCACGCATCGAGGTACGCCCCGGCCACCTCCCGCTCGCCCAGGGGTGCGCCGCCGTAGAGCAGCACGACGGCGTCCGGTCGGAACGTCGACACCGCCTCGGTCCACAGCGCCGCATACTGGGCGCACGCCGGCCGGTCGTCGACGATGCCGCTGTCGTCACGGATCCGCCACGACTCGCTGCCGAGCGGGCAGGCGTACAGCGCCCGGTCGGCGACGAGCAGTCCCAGCTCGTCCTGGCGTGCCGTCATGGCCTTGGCCAGCTCCCCGGCGACCGAGTCGCCGACGACCAGGACGCGATCGGGACGGTCCGGTGCGCGCAGGATCGGCGCCGTGCCGGCCTCGGGGACGGCAGCGGTCACCGGTGTGGTCGCCGGCACCGTCGTACCGGCGTCGCCGGAGAAGTCGGGCAGGGTGTCGAACTGCTCGGCCATCTCGGCGGGGTCGGCGATCTCGACGGCCACGGCCTCGCGCCCGTCGCCGCCGGCCGTCGCCGCCAGCAGCACGATCACGGCGGCCATCGCTCCCACCGGCACCAGGCCCGGGCGGCGCCATGCGGCGAGGCCGTGTTGGCGGATGGGCTGCTCCAGCCAGCGGTACGACGCCAGCGCCACGCCGAGGCTGATCGGCACACCGACCGCCAGCAGCGGCCAGCCGTCGAGGCGCCAGGTGCGCTGGATGGCGATGAAGATCGGCCAGTGCCACAGGTAGAGGCCGTACGAGATGAGGCCGAGCCCGCGCAACGGAGCCACGCTCAGGGCGGTCGCCAGCACGCCGGGACGCGGGTGCACGACGGCGGCGATGACGGCGATCGACAACAGCCCGCAGGCGAAGAACCCGAACCGGTACAGCCACGGGGTGCCCCCGTCGACCGTCAGCCACACGGCAGCCAACGCCAGAGCAGCGCCGATGCCGACGATCTCGAGTCCTCGGCGGGCGCCGTCGGTGCGGACGGTCCCCCACACGGACAAGGCGATGGCCAGCGATGCGCCGAGCAGCACCCCGCCGGCGCGGGTGTCGGTGCCGAGGTAGGCGCGCGACGGGTCCGCGCCCTCGGTGAACACGAGCGTCATGACGATGGCGGACGCCACAGCGCCCACGAGCGCCAGGCCGAGCAGCACGCGCTTGTTCGAGCGCGACCAGCGCATCACGCCGACGAAGACCAGTGGCCACAGCACGTAGAACTGCTCTTCGATGGCGAGCGACCACGTGTGCAGGAAGGGCGACGGCGCGCTGTAGACGTCCCAGTAGCCGTTGCCGCCGAGGATCTGCTGCCAGTTGGCGACGTAGGCGACCGCCGCCAGCCCGTCGGCACGGATGGCCCCGAGCTCGAACCCGTCGGCGACGACCAGGGCGTAGATCGCCACCCCGACGAGCAGCCCGAACAGCGCCGGCAGCAGGCGCCGGGCCCGCCGGAACCAGAACCGCTTGAGGCTGATCGTGGTGGTGTCGTCCCACTCGCGCAGCAGCAGCGTCGTGATCAGGAACCCGGACAGGACGAAGAACAGGTCCACACCCATGAACCCGCCGTCGAGCACGCCGCCGTGGAACAGCAGCACACCGGCCACAGCGGCGCCGCGCAGGCCGTCCAGGGCCGGGATGTGGCGGATCTCGACGCGCTCGTTGGTCTGCAACCGTGCTCCTCGGGCCGGGCCGTCGCCGACGTCCCGGACCGGACAACGTTACCGGTGGCGCTCGTGCGCTCTGCGGTCATCCCGGTCGGCCGCGACCCGGGGTAGCTTGCCGGCCGTGCCTGTCCCGTCCCCTGCGTTCGACCGCGCCGCGGCGCTGGCGACCGCGTCGTCGAAGGCGGCGGGCGATCCGCCGGCAATCCCGGCGGCCACCGTCGTGCCCGTGCGACTCGGCCCCGCCGGGACGCTCGAGGTGCTGATGCTGCGACGCAACTCGTCGCTGACCTTCGCCGGAGGCATGTGGGTGTTCCCGGGCGGCCGGCTCGACGACGCCGACCACGCCGGGGCGGACGACCTGGAGACGGCGGCCCGCCGGGCGGCGACGAGGGAAGCCGGCGAGGAGGCGGGGCTGGCGCTCGATCCCGACGAGCTGGTCTGGTTCGCGCACTGGACGCCGCCACAGGTGTCGATCAAGCGGTTCGCCACGTTCTTCTTCGTGGCCCACGCACCGGTGGACGATGCCGGCGTCACGATCGACGGCGGCGAGATCCACGAGCACGGCTGGTTCGCACCCCGCGACGCCCTCGCTCGACGCAACGCCCTCGAGATCGAGCTGTCGCCCCCGACCTGGATCACCCTCGAGCAACTGGCGCGCGCCGATGAGGCCGCACCCGACGGCGACGTCGCTGCCGTCGTGGCGCACCTCGCCGGCGACGGGCCCGAGTTCTTCGAGACACGCATCGTCATGGCCGGCGACGCCGCCGTGGCGCTCTACGTCGGCGACGCCGGCTACGAGCCCAACGACGCCGAGGTGCCGGGCGGCCGGCACCGGCTGTGGATGGCGCCCGAGGGCTGGCGCTACGAGCGCGACGACTGGGACTGATCGACGAGCACTGCGCCGGCGGCGGTGCGGCGCGGCGTCGACGTGCGCTGGACGAAGCCGCCGTCGGCCGGCGATGACGCGTCGGTGTCGGCACAGCCCCCGTCGGCGATCGCCTGGTACGAGGTGCGCACCCGGTGCA
>JAGQTE010000098.1 GCA_020439175.1 Acidimicrobiales bacterium
GGTGATGGGACTCCTCGCCGTGCTCATCACGCTGCTGTTGCGCGAGGCGCCGCCGTCCACCGAGCCCGACGACCCGGTGGACGAGATGCGTGGCGAATCGAGCGCGGCGCCGACCGTGGACTAGGGCGCGGGGGCCAGGTGCGCGTCCGCGATGACGGCGCCGCCGACCGGGAGCACGACGTTCGTGGCGTTGGCCTTGAGCGCCTGGTCCTGCCACCACTCGAGGGTCCAGTTGCCGCCCGGGTCGGAGAACCGCAGCGTGTAGGTGCCGGGCAGCAGGTTGCCGAAGGTGTAGGCGCCCGAGGCGTTGGTGGTGCGCACGTCGACGGCGAGGCCGTTCTGGAAGGCGCGGACCTCGATGCCCTGGATCGGCGCGTTCGTCCCGTCAGCGCGCACCGTGCCCGACAGGGTGGGCAGGCTGGCGTTCGGCGTCAGCTGGGCATCGGCCGTGGTCGTGGTGTTGACGGCCAGGCTCACCGGCGTCGCCACCTGGGGCTTGATGCCGTTCTCCCACCACTGCAGCCGGTAGGTGCCCGAGCCGTCGGTGAAGCGCAGGTCCCAGGAGCCGGCCGCCGGGTCGAGGCCGGCGATGGTGTAGGTGCCGTTGGCCTGTGTCGGCACGCCGACGTAGTAGACGTCGTCGACGTAGGCCCGCACCGTGATGCCCTGGAGGGGGGCGCCGGTGATGCGGTTGGTCACCGTGCCGGTCACCGTGGCCCGCCACGACCGCGGGATCAGCGAGGCGTCGACGTCGGTGTCGGCGCCGACCGCCACCGTCACGGCGCCGGCGGCGGCCAACGACGGCGCCCCGCCGTTGAACTGGGGCAGGTAGAAGGCGGTGCCGACGAAGCGCAGCTTGTAGTTGGTCGACGGGTTGAGGCCGGCGAACGTGTAGTTGCCGCTGCCGTCGGTGGTCGTCGACGACTGCAGGATGCCGCCCTTGTAGAGCTCGACGGTGCGCCCGGACAGACCGAGCGAGGTGTCGGCGCCGGTGACGGTGCCCGAGATGGACCCTTGGCGCGCCGCCTGCACGGCGTCACCGGCGTTGACGATGCCGGCACCGCAGATGGCCGTGGTGCAGTCACCCACGCCGGCAGGGAACGGCGTCACCGTGTCCTGGAGGATCGTGAGCACCTCGTCGGGCGTGATGGTGGGATTGACCGAGCGCATCAGCGAGACGATGCCGGCGACGTGGGGCGTGGCCATCGACGTGCCCTGGTAGTCGGCGTAGGAGTCGGCGACGGGTGCCTGGGTGCCGGTGTTGAGGGTCGAGTGGATCATCCCGTCGTAGCCGGAGTCGCCGCCGGGAGCGGAGATCTCCACGGTCGAGCCGTAGTTCGAGTACGTGGCCTTCCAGGCGTCGCCGGCGGTGGCGCCGACAGTGATGACGCCGGCACAGTTCGACGGCGACCGGGCGCCCGCGTCGGCGTTGTTGTTGCCGGCGGCGACGACCACGACGGTCCCGGCGTTTCGGGCGTCGTTGATGGCGTTCTGGTACGTGGTCGGGCAGGTGGCGCTCGACCCACTGAGGCTCATGTTGATGACGTCGGCCGGGTTGGCGTTCGTCGGTGCGCCGGCGACCGGCAGGCCGGCGGCCCAGCGGATGGCGTCGGCGATGTCGGCAGACGAGCCGCCGCACTTGCCGAGGA
>JAGQTE010000099.1 GCA_020439175.1 Acidimicrobiales bacterium
CAGCGTGGCGCCGTCGACCTGAGCGTGGCGCCCTCGACCTGAGCCTGGCGCTCCACCTGCGCTGGGGGGGGGTCGGCCATCGGCCTCGGCGCGCTCAGCGCCGGTAGAGCTCGATGGCGCCGCCGCCGTCGAGTTGGCCTCGCAAGTCGGCCTCGGCGGCGACGAAGCCCAGGACGCGGGCGCCGGGCGCCTGCTCGCCGGCGTGCGTCACCACGGCGCGCATCGCCGCCGCCCGGGCATCGTCGTCGAGCGCCTCGTCGAGTGCGACGGCCACCACCAGCTGCGGGTCCGCCGGCGGCTGGTGCAGCACGAACAGCCAGGCGGCGTCGGCATGGCGCTCGGCCGCGAGGGCGGCACGCACCGCGGCGACGACGTCCGGTGCGAGCGGTTCGGACGGCACGCCGACGCGCACCTCGCTGGCAGCCCGGACGATCTCGCCGTCCTCGGTCGGGAGGTGGCCGCGCGCCAGGGCCGCCACCTCGGCCGGGCCGAGGATGCCGTGCGTCGGCGAGCCGTGATCGATGACCACCCCGGCGACGCCCGCGCCGTCGGCCATGGCGAACAGCTCTCGGGCGGGCATGGCGAGGAAGCACCCGGCCGGCTGACCGAAGCGCAGGATCGCCTGCTCGCTGGTGAACACGGCCAACACGAGGCCGTCGGTCTCGTCGTCGGCGATCGTCACCAGCTCGACCGCCTCGTCCGGCTCGAGCGGCGCGGGCCCGGCCGTCGCCGGGGCCTCCGGGGTGAGGACCAGCAGATCGGCGGCGAGCATCGCCTCGTACAGGTCGGCCCTGTGGGCCGGCGTGTCGTCGGCGGCCACGATGCGCATGGCCTCGGCGAGGCGGTCGTTCGACGGCATCGGCTCATCCTTGCAGCCCGACGATGACGGCATGCCCGCCGCCGCCCGTCCCGACGCCCGCGCTGGGTGCCCTGACGACGGTGGGTTCAGTCGTACACGACGTCGAGGCCCTCGGCCCGCAGGCGAGCGAGGTTGTCGAGCATGCCCTGGAGGACCTCCGGCGGGTGGGGGTCCCAGCACTGCACCTCGTCCACGACGCGCATCGGTTGCCGGGTGCGGTACGACCGGGTCACGTTGCCCGGGAAGCGCTTGTTCGTGACGTTGGGGTCGTCTTCGAACGGGCCGAGCGGCTCCACCACATAGATGCGTGCCGGGCCCCCACCCGTGTGGGCGACCGCTAGCTCGGCGCCCCAGACGGCGGGCTCCAGCAGGGCGGAGAAGTACACGTGGTTCGCGATCCGGTCCCGGTCGTGGTTCATCGGCTGTCCGGGGCCGATCAGGTCGCCGACCGCCAACGCCGCCGAGGTGCCGTGGAAGAACGGGCCGACGACGTGCGCGCAGCGGTCGAAGGTGACGGGGACGTGGTCGACGCCGTCGGCGTCGGCGATCGCCTCGGCGATCGACATGGTCCGGTAGCTGCGCTCCTCATCGTCCACCGTTGGCCCCATTCGCTCCTCAGCTGCCCCCGCCATACTGCCGAGTGGTGCGCCCTTGCGCCGTACGGTCGGCTCGGCGTCGCCGGGACGCTTGCTACGTTGACGCCGTGACGGTGGATACCGGAGCCGCAGCGCACGACCACCCGCCTCGAGGCCCTGCAGTCCACCGTCCCGATCGACCGGGAGCTGTCGATGCGGCACACCACCCTCGGCCGATGCTCCACCCAGAGCCGGGCCGCAGCATGCGGGTCCCCGCGCCGTCGGAGGTGTCGATGCGGCACAACGCCCTCTGCCGGCCCTGCACCCTGAGCCGGATCGCCGTGTGCAGGTCCCCGCGCCGTCGGCACCGAATCGGTACCGAATCGGCGCCGACGGGCCACGCGACTGTTTGCACCAGCCGTGACCAGGGGTTTCGTCAGCTCATCGCCCCGCCGACCGCACCTCACCGAATTCGGTGGCCCCCCACGATCACCCGTCGCCGAATTCGTCAGCCGACCGATGGGGCGGCATCCAGCCCGGTAGCCGGCTGTGGCTTGCGCCAGCTCGACTTCGCCGCCCAGATCGCCCAGCCGATCGCCCCGGCCGGCACCTCCAACACATAGGTGAAGGCCCGGAACAGGAACACCGCCGCCAGCGCATCGGCCTCCGGCGCCCCGAACGCCACCATGATCCCGGCCGATCCTGCCTCGACCAGGCCGACTCCCGACGGCGTCAACGGCACCGTCGTCAACAGCTCGCCGAAGGTGTACGCCGCCAGCACGTACACCCACCCCAACTCGTCGATGCCCAGCGCCCGCACGCACAGCAGCTGCAGCAAGAACGACGACACCTTGTACAGCCCGATCCACACGGTCAGCCCGAGCCAGCGGCGCCGCACCAGATCGACGCTCTCGGCACGGAAGTCGAGCACCTTCTGCTTCACCGACTCCTGCGCCGGCCGCCGGGCGACCCGCAACCCGAACCCCACGACCGCCTGCGCCGCGTCGCCCACCTTCTCGGCGAGCACCTGGCTGCGCATGATCAGCCAGAACACGACGATGGCGCCGACCAGGATCGCCAGCCCGATCCACGCCGCGATCCCCAGCCCGTGGTCGTCGTCGCCGCGCAGGTTCACCGCCAGCAACGCCAAGATCGGGAACCCCAGCTTCGAGAAGACGTTCCACACGCCCGACACCAGGATCGACCGCGTCACCTCCACGGGGCGGAAGCCCCACGACATCGTCTGGGCATACGTCGCTCCGATGCCGACGGCCCCGCCGAACGGCACCACGTTGCTGACCGCCGAGCCGGACAGGTTCAACACGCCCGACTGCGGCACGGTCAGCCCGGGCAGGCTGCGGGCCTGGAACACCCAGTAGGTCCACATCGACGCGATCCAGAAGGCGAACAGCCCGACCACCGCCAACCCGTCGAGACGGCCGAGCGCCGCGAACACGTCGCGGTACTCGGTGTCGAACAGCTTGGGGATGACCAGGGCGAACATCGCCACCGTGACCGCCAGCGACACCAGCGCCTCGACGATCCGTCGTGTCGTCGACTTCGTGTGCAGCTCCTCCTCGAGGAGCTCGATCGGCGCACCGATCCCGTCGCTCGGACGGTCCGCCACCACGCGGGCACCGACCGCCAGGTGCGGCTCCAGCTCCCGGTCCAGCTCGCTGGCGCCCTCGCCGTCGTCGGGGGGCGACCCGTCGGCGTCGCTCACGACGTCGACTCCTCCAGCCCGGCGAGGACGTCGTCGATGCCGGCGCCGGCGGGAGCGGCCGGATCGCGGTACCACTCCGTGCCGAACGCCATGGCGAAGTACTCGTCGGGCAGCGCCAGGAACGCCGCCAGGGTGCGCGTCGAGCCATCCCCGCTCGTCGCCTGGCTGGCATGGGCCTCCATCGACGCCCGCTTCGCCGCCAGGTGCGCCGACACGTCGATGGCGTGGGTGATCTCGTCGCCCGGCGTGAACCAGCCGTCGAACGACGTCGGCGCAAAGGTCTCGGGGATCTCATAGCCCAGCGAGCGGGCCAGCTCCACCCCCATCGACATCAGATCCCGGTTGATGGTCGCCTCCAGGACGCGCGGCGTGCCGGCCAGCGCCGCGGCCCGCGCCCCGACGGCGTGCACCTGCAGGTGGTCGGGATGCCCGTACCCACCGTTGGCGTCGTACGTGGTCAGCACCTGCGCGCCCTCCTCGACGAGGAGGGCCGCCAACCGCCCCGCCGCCTCGTCGACCTCGACCGCGGCGAACGCCGCCGGCCCGCCGGCACCGGACAGCCCGGACGCCTCGGCATCGGCGTCCCCCGATCCCGAGTCGCCGTAGCCCAGCACCTCGAGTCGTGCGACGCCGAGCAAGGAGGCCGAGCGCTGCAGCTCGGCCAGCCGCGTCGTCCCGAGGTCGCCGCCTCGGTACACCTCGGCCGCTTCGCCGACCTCCCCCGCGGTCGCCACCACCAGGACCACGCGGTGCCCGTCCGCCGCTGCCTTGGCCATGGTCCCGGCCGTCAGCAAGGCCTCGTCGTCGGGATGCGCGTGGAAGAAGACCAGGGTGCTCGGCATGTGGTGGAGAACCTCCCGACGAGACATTCTGGCGCGCCCGGGCGGCTGTGGCGGGCCCATCCGCCGGGCTACCGTGGACGACGCGCCGGCGCCAGCTGCCGAAGGTCGACCGGGCCGGCGCACCTGGAGGCGGCAGTGGCCAGCGACAAGCCCCAACCCGAAGGTGGCGCGCTCAAGATCGGTCTCGTGTCGGACTGCTACGTGCCGCGCCTCGGCGGCATCGAGATGCAGGTCCACGATCTCGCCCGTCACCTCCAGGCCGCCGGGCACGAGGTCGTCGTGATCACCCCCACCCCTGGGCCCGACGTCGTCGACGGCGTGCGGGTCCACCGCATGGACGTCCCGCTGGCGCCGTTCGACATCCCGTACGCGCCGTCGACGTTCGCGCTGGTCAGCGACCTGCTCGAAGCCGAGCACGTCGATGTCGCGCACTTCCACGGCGGCATCGTGTCGCCGGTGGCGTTCGTCGGCGGCTACGACGCCCAGAAGCGCCACATCCCCACCGTCATCACGACGCACTGCCTGTGGAGCTATGCCACGCCGGCGTTCCGCGCCCTCGACCGCACGCTGCACTGGTCACGGTGGAACGCCGTGTTCTCGGCGGTCAGCGACGTGGCGGCCGAACCGATCCGCAAGATCGCCCCGGGACGCGACGTCGTGATCATCCCCAACGGGATCGAGAACGACACCTGGACGGTCGAGCCCGTCGAGCGGGACGACGACGAGGTCGTCATCGTGTCCGTCATGCGCCTGGCGCCGCGCAAGCGGCCGCTGCACCTGCTCAAGATGTTCCACGAGGTCGTCGACCGCATCCCCCGCTCGGCCTCGGCGCGCCTGGTGATCATCGGCGAAGGTCCCGAGCAGTCGAGCATGGAGAAGTACCTGTCGGCGACGCACCTCGCCGACAAGGTCGAGCTGACGGGGCGCCTCGAGCGAGCCGACATCCGCGAGCGGTTCGCCCGCGCCGACGTCTTCGTGGCGCCGGCGAACCTCGAGTCGTTCGGCATCGCCGCGCTCGAGGCCCGCTGCGCCGGGCTGCCGGTCGTCGCCAAGTCCCGCACCGGGGTGCGCGAGTTCGTCCGGCACGAGCAGGAGGGCCTGCTCGCCCGCTCCGACAAGGACATGGTCGACCAGCTCGTGCGCCTGGTCACCGATCCCGCCCTGCGGCGCCGCATCGCCGAGCACAACCGCACCACCCCGTCGGCCGTCGACTGGACCGAGGTCGTGGCCCACAACGTCGAGGTGTACCGCAAGGCGATCGCCCAGGCGGGCACGCCTCAGATGGGCAGCACGCGATAGATCTGGCCTGACGTGGCGAACACCCACAGCTCGCCGTCGTTGTCCGTGCCGAACCCGCCCAGACCGCCCGGCGGCAATGCCGCGCCCAACGACCGCTGATCCTGCGCCACCCGGTTCGCCACCACCAGGCCCTCGACCACCCCGCTGCAGCCCTCGCCGAAGACGTAGGCGCCTCGCAGCGCCGGGATCGCCGCACCCCGGTACACGGCGCCCTGGCGGAGGTCGCAGTGCCCCGGCGGCGTGATCGACACCACCGCGCCGGCCGTGTTCTGCGCCCCCGGATAACCGAGGTTGTCGCCCCGGCCGGCCTGGCTGTTCTGCCGGGGCAGGTACACGATCGTCTCGCCCGCATCCTGACGGTCGGTCACGTACAGGTCGGCCGAGGCCCGGTCGAAGACCACCCCACGCGGATCGTGCACCCCCAGGAGCCACACCTCCCCGGCGCCGCCGCCGGCGGCGTACGGGTTGCCGGGCGGCACGGCGTAGGCCTGATCGCCGAGCGCTCCTTCGGGGTCGAGGCGCAGCACCTTGCCGTACAACGAGTCCGGCCGTTGCGCCGCGCCCGGATCGCCGTCGGGGGTGCCCACGCCCACGTACAGGAAGCCGTCGCGACCGAACGCCAGGGCCCCGCCCCGCCGCAGGCCGTCGGGCGCCTCGACCCGCAGCAGCTGGAAGCGGCTCGACGTGTCCAGGTCGCCCTCGCCGGTGCGGTACTGGTCGACGACGACCGCCCCGTCCGAGGAGATGTACGACAGGTACATGCGCCGCCCGTCCGACGAGTAGGTCACGCCGCGCACACCGCCGCCGTCGCCCTGGTCGACCTGACGGCCGATGTCGAGCATGGTCCACGACTCCACGCGGTAGTCCGCCCCGGCGGGCTGGCCGTCACCGTCGTAGCGATAGTTCGCCGACAGCTGCCGCAACCGGCCGTTGCGCTCGGCCACCGTCAGGTGCGGCCACCCCGGCCGCGCCGCGATCGCCACCGGGTCATCGAGGGCGCCGACCTCCTCGAGCCGCACCCCGACCCCCTCGAGCGTCGTCGGCCGCTCGACCGTCGACGCCGTCACCGCCTCGGCGTCCACCGGGATCGTGATGGTGGTCGTCGTCGACGGTCGCACCTCGGACAGCTTGCGCCCGTGCACGCAGCCGGCCGCCGGCACGACGATCGCCGCGGCGAGCACGAGGCCGGCGGCGGCGCGTCGCCGGGTGGTCTGGGGTGGAGTGGTCACGTGGGCACCGTCATCGAGCGATCCGCATCAAGCCTTCTTGCACCACCGACACCGCCAGCTCGCCCGACGGGGTGTACATCAACCCCCGGGCGAGCCCACGTCCCTGCGATGCCGACGGGGCGTCCTGGTCGTACAGGAGCCACTCGTCGGCCCGGAAGGGCCGATGGAACCACATGGCGTGGTCGAGGCTAGCCATGAACACCTCGTCCTCGAGCGCGCCCACCGCATGCGGCAGCAGCGCCGTGTCGAGCACGGTCATGTCCGATGCATAGGTCACGACGCAGGCGTGCAGCACCGGATCGTCGGGCAGCACACCGTCGGCACGCAGCCACACCCGCTGGCGCGGCGGCAGCGCCACGGTGCGGTCCCCGGGCTGCCAGTCGCAGTTGCGGGTGTCGATGGGTCGGTCGCGCGTGTAGTCCTCGCCCATGGCGTCGGCCCAGCGGGCCCAGCGGGTCCGGAAGTCGGGCAGCGACTCCGGCGACGGGAGATCGGTCGGCATCGGCGCCTGGTGCTCGAAGCCTGCCTCGGGGACGTGGAACGAGGCCTGCAGGTTGAAGATCGGCCGACCGTGCTGCACGGCGACGACGCGCCGGGTCACGAAGGTGTGCCCGTCGCGTATGCGGTCGGCGGTGTAGAGGATGGGGATCGTCGGGTCACCCGGGCGCAGGAAGTAGGCGTGCAGCGAGTGCACGGCGTACGCCGCGTCGACGGTGCGCGCCGCCGCCACCAACGCCTGGCCCGCCACCTGCCCGCCGAACACCCGCTGGCGCTGCACCGACGGCGGGCGACCCCGGAAGACGTTGACCTCGATCGACTCCAGGTCGAGCAGATCCACCAGGTCGTCGACAGCAGGCTGGCCCATGGAGCAGTTCTACTAGCCTCCGGCGCCATGACCCGACGCTTCCCTGAGGGCTTCCGCTGGGGGACGGCCACCGCCGCCCACCAGGTGGAGGGCAACAACGTCAACAACGACTGGTGGGCCTGGGAGCTCGCTCCGGACACGCCCTGCGTCGAACCCAGCGGGGACGCGTGCGATCAGTACCACCGCTACCCCGCCGACATCGCGCTGCTGGCCCAGCTCGGCTTCGACAACTACCGGTTCTCGATCGAGTGGAGCCGGATCGAACCCGTCGAGGGCCAGTTCTCACGCGCCGCCCTCGACCACTACCGCCGGGTCTGCGCCACCTGCCTCGAGCACGGCATCGAGCCCGTCGTGACGTACCACCACTTCACGAGCCCGCAGTGGCTGGCGGCCCAAGGCGGCTGGCACGAGCGCGCCACGATCGAGAAGTTCGTGCGGTTCTCCGAGAAGGCCACCGAGCACCTCGGCGACCTCGCCGGACGCATCTGCACCATCAACGAGCCCAACGTCGTCGCCTTCATCGGCTACATGGTCGGCGCCTTCCCGCCGGGTGCGCTCGGCAAGGAGCACTGGCTGACGGCGCAGGACATCATGCGCGACGCCCACGTCGCCGCCACCGAGGCCATCAAGAACGTCGCCCCCGACGTGCCGGTCGGCCTCACGGTGTCGATGAGCGACTACCAGGCCGTCCCCGCCGACGACGACCTGGCCGTCGCCCGCCGCGACCGCATCCGCTTTCTCAGCGAGGACCACTACCTCGAGGCCTGCCGCGACGACGACTTCATCGGGGTGCAGACCTACAGCCGCACCCGCATCGGGCCGGAGGGCGAGCTGGGGCCCGAGGACGGCGTGCCGGTGCTGCCGATGGGCTACGAGTACTACCCCGAGTCCCTGGCGGCCACGATCCGCCGGGCCTGGGAGGTCACGGAGCAGACCCCCGTGCTCGTCACCGAGAACGGCATCGGCACCGACGACGACACGCAGCGCCAGGCGTACCTGCGAGCAGCGCTCGAGGGCGTGCTCGACTGCATCGACGACGGCATCGAGGTGCTCGGCTACACGTGCTGGAGCCTGCTCGACAACTTCGAGTGGGCGTTCGGCTACGGGCCCCGCTTCGGCATCGTCGACGTCGACCGCGCCACGCAATTGCGCACCCCGAAACCGTCGGCGCACTGGCTCGGTGGTGTCGCCCGCGCCAACGCCCTCGACCGTCCCTGAACTGTGTCAGCCACGCGCGCAGCAGTAACATCGATCCGTTCGGCCCGGACCGGGCCACATCGGGCACGACACGACCACGTCGTCGCAGACCGGATCATGATCGAGGACACCACCAGTGCAGACGACACCCGCTGCGGCCCAGGATGCGCCCGTGGAGACTGACCAAGCCGACGCACCGGGCAAGACCATCGTCCAGTACGTCATGGGGCTCATCAAGCAGAAGGGCTTCAAGTACTCGATGGTGTCGGTGGTCAACGTGCTCTTCGGCGGGGGCCTGCTCCTGCTGCTGCAGACGCACATGAACCCGACCGAGGCCAACGTGTTGTCGGTGATGGTCAGCTCGGTCCCGGCCTACTACATGAACCGGGCCTGGGTGTGGGGCAAGCGGGGCAAGAGCCACCTCAAGCGCGAGGTGCTGCCGTTCTGGTTCTTCGTCGTCGCCGGCCTGATCTTGTCGACGATCGCCATCCACTTCGCCGAGGACCACACCGAGAACAAGTTCGTGATCCTGTTCGTGCAGCTGTGCGCCTTCGGCGTGCTGTGGGTGCTGCGCTTCTTCCTGCTCGACCGGCTGTTCCACCTCGAGGCCGACGCCCCGCCCGGCGACGACGAGGACCAACCGGCCGTCGACTCGGCGCGCTGACGCCGGGGACGACCGGCACCGTCGCCATGGACCAGGAGCTGCGCGCCTTCGCCGAGGCCGCCCGCGGCTTCATGCCCCCCGACGAGGGGCTGGCCTTGCACGAGGCGGCCCTCGGCGTCCCGGCCGGCGGCTCGCCGATGCTCGAGATCGGGTCGTACTGCGGCAAGTCGGCGGTGTACCTGGGCGACGCGGCTCGCCAGCGGTCGACGATCCTGTACGCCCTCGATCACCACCGCGGCTCGGAGGAGAACCAGGCCGGGTGGGAATGGCACGAGCCCGACCTCGTCGACCCGGCGGTCGGCAAGATGGACACGCTGCCGCTGTTCCGGCGCACCGTGCACGACGCCGGCCTCGAAGGGACGGTCGTGGCGCTCGTCGGCGACTCGATCCCCGTCGCCACCCACTGGGCCACGCCGCTGTCGTTGCTGTTCATCGACGGCGGGCACGGCGCGGAGCCGGCCCACGCCGACTTCGAGCACTGGACCCCCAAGGTCGAACCCGGTGGCCTGCTGGTGATCCACGACGTGTTCCCCGACCCCGCCGACGGCGGGCGGCCGCCGTACGAGATCTACTGCCGGGCGCTGGAGTCGGGACGCTTCGTCGAGGAGCGCGCCGTCGGCTCGCTGCGCGTCCTGCGCCGCACCGACGCCGTCTGAGCCGATGCCGCAGGCCGGTCTCGGACGTCAGTCGCCGGACGCGCCGACGAAGTAGATCTGCGTCGGCGCACCGTCGACATACGCCGTGATCGCCAGCGCCGTCCAGCGCTGCTCGATCCGCTCCATCAGGTCGTCGATGCGGGCCTCGACATCGGCGGGCGACGGCGTGGCCGAGCCGCACAGCGCCGCCACCTCGGCGTCTCCGAGCGGGGCCACGGCGAACAGCTGCGGCTCGGCGGCGACCGCCTGGATGTCGATCAGGCTGTGGGTGCCGTCCTCCTGCGCCCAGAACAGCGCCTCCTCGATCGAGCGCGGCTGCCCGCCGGCGGCCAGGTGCTCGATCGAGTCCTCAGGCACCCCCGGGATGGCACCGCCGGCGCCGTCGACCCCGAGCTCGACCAGCCCCGCCAGGTCCTCGGCCAGCATCCCCCGCAGCACGGGCAGCAGATCCCACCCATGCACGTAGGTACCCGCCTCGAAGACCTCTTGGCGTGCGCCCGCCAGCGCGTCGGCCAACTCCGGCCGGTACGCCGTGGCGCACCACCAACCCGAACCTCCCATCGACCCGCTCCTCACTCGTAGGCGATGGACTCCAGGATGCCCAACTTGGCGGCGCGGTGCGCCGGGATGAGCGAGGCGAACAGCCCGACGAGCACGCCGAGCACGGCGATCAGCGCCAGCTCACGCCCGGGGAAGGTGAAGCCGCCGCCGTCGTCGGCGAGGATCACGATCGTCACCGCCCACGCCACGAACAGCCCGCAGACCATGCCCACGACGGTGCCGACGACGCTGATCAGCACCGCCTCGATGCGGATCGTGGCCCGCACCTGGCCGCGACCCATGCCGACCGCTCGCAGCAGGCCGAGCTCGCGGGTGCGCTCGACCACGGCGAGCAGCAGCGTGTTGACGATGCCGAACACGGCGACGACGACGGCGATGGCCAGCAGGCCGTTGACCGCCGAGATGATGGCGTTGAAGAAGTCCTTGAAGAACGAGGCGAAGGCGTTGCCGGGGAGCACCTCGACCGTGCTGTACGGCTCGATGAGCCGCTCGACCTGGGCCTGCACCTCGGGGACCTGGCCGGGCTCGACCTCGAGGGCCAGGTTGGCGGGGCGTAGGTCGGGGGCCGCCTCGCGCACGACGCTGGTGTCGACCGTGGCGATGGCGAACAGGTTGCTCTCGGTGAGCGCCCCGATCGTGAAGTCGTGGCGGCTCCCGTCGGCGTAGACGACGGTGACCGTGTCACCGAGGCCCAGCCCGCTGAAGTCGGTGAACGCACCCATCAACGCCAGCTCGTTCGGACCGAGCTCGAGCGTGCCCTGCTCGACCTTGAGGTCGATGGCCGACGCGTCGTCGGGCAGCGACACGCCGGTGAGGAACATGGGGAGCGGCTCACCCGCCTCGGGACCGCCGATCCCGCCGTCCTGACCGGCCGCCAACGGGATCTCGACGTTGGCGAACCCGAAGTACACGGGCGCGGCCCGGTTGACCCCCGGCACGGCGGCGATCTCGTCGATCAGCCCGGCGTCGAGCTCGGCGCTGGTCGTGCCGACGAGCAGGTCGGCGCCGCCGAACGACTCGATCTGCGCCACGGCCCAGTCGCGGATGGCGCCGCCGGCGGCTGTGGCGAACACCACGAGGAACACGCCGATCACCAGCGCGTTGGCCGTGGTGGCCGCCCGGCGGGGGCTGCGGGCCAGGTTGGCCGAGGCGATCGACGCCGTCGGGCGGTTGCCGCGTCGGGCGAGGCGCTGCAACAGGGTCGACCACCCCGAGATGATCACCGGTCCGAGCAGCACCGCCGCCAGGAACAGCAGGAAGGGACCCGGGGCCAGCATGAAGCCCTGCTTGGTGGCGACCGCCGCCAACATGCTCAACACGCCGATGACCCCGAAGACCAACCCGGCGAGCACACGCGGACGGCTCGCCCGCTTGCCCTCGGCGGCGGTCGAGCGCATCGCCTCCATCGGGCTGATGCGCGCCGCCCGGAACGCCGGGATCAGCGAGGACACCAAGGTGACGATGAGGCCTGACAGCAGCACCTGGATGGCGCCGCCGACCCCGAGGGTCAACGACACCTGGTCGCTCGCGCCGAGCGACAGCAGACCGGGGAACGCGGTCGCCACCACGAACACGACGGCGATGCCGAGCAGGTAGCCGATGGCGCTGGCCACGATGCCGACGACGAGCGCCTCGAGCTGCACCGCCCGGCGCACCTGTCGTCCCTCGGCGCCGATGGCCCGCAGCAGGGCCAGCTCGCGCTGGCGCTGGGTGACCACGATCGTGAACGTGTTGTAGACGATGAAGATCCCCACGAACAGCGCCACGTAGGCGAAGATCTGCAGCGCGGTCCCGATGGCGTCGGCGATGCCGGCGGCGTCCCCGGCCTGCTGGGCGCGGTAGGCGTCACCGGTCAGCACCTGCAGCCGGACGTCCTGGGGCTGTGCGTCGAGCTCGCGCTGCACGGCAGCCGCCACGGTGTCCGGCGAGGCGTCGGGCTCGGTGGTGGCGAGCACCGACGAGAAGCCCTCGGTGCCGCCGCTGAGCCAGCTGAAGGCGTCGGCGTCGCTCACGACGATGTTCGGTTGCCCGTCGCGGCGGGGCACCTCGCCGAAGCGCACGATGCCCACCACGGTCGCCTGCTGCTCGCCGACGGCGGTGGCGAGCGGCACCGACGCACCCACGCCCGAGCCGCCGCTCCCCGTGCGCGCGCCGATCTCGGTACCCGTCTCGGCGTCGACGGCGATCTCGCCCGTCGCCTCGGGGAACCGCCCGTCGACCACCTGGAACGGGTTGAGCGCCTCGGGGGCGATCATCCGGTACCCCATCCCGCGCAGCTTCGTGCCGCCGAGCACGGCGAGGGATCCGTTGAGGGTGCCGTCCGCCTCACCGATGCCCTCGGTGGCGCGAACCCTGTCGAGGGCGCTCGGGCGCACGATCGGCTGTTGCAGCAGCGTGTCCTCTGCGGCCTTCGGGTCGACCTGCACGGCGACGTCGACGTTGGCGAGGCCGGCGACCGTGTTGGCCTCGATCGTCGAGGCGACCGAGTCGCGCAGGATCAGCGCCGTGGCGAGGAACCCGGTCGCCACGATCACGGCGAGCATCGTCGCCACGAAGCGAACGGGGTGAGCCCGCAGGCCCCGCAGGGTGATCGTGCGCATCATGCCCGGTCGACGCTACCGCCCAGGGAAGGGCGCCATCGGCCCGCCTCCCATCCCCTCGGCGGCGCCGTGCTGCCGCAGCGCCGGGCGGATGGCTCCGGCGGCGGGCGGTTCAGCGCAGGTCGTAGCGGTAGACGTTGGTGTCGCGCGCCACGAAGCCGATGCGCTGGTACAGCCGGTTCGCCGCCTCCCGGCTGGGTCGGCTCGTCAGGTCGACGGTGCGCGCGCCGACCGACCGGGCCAACGCCAGCGCGGCCCGGTTCAGCGCCTCACCGACCCCGCGACCGCGCGCCGCACCGTCGACGACCACGTCCTCGATCCAGGCGCGCAGCCCCGTCGGGATCGGGAAGACGGCCAGGGTGAGGCTGCCGACGATGGCGTCGGGATCGCTCGGCACGGCGCCGCCGGCCGAGCTCCCCGGCTCGACGGCCAGCAACAACCTGCTCGCCGGCGAGCCCACGATCTCCTCCAGCGCCTCGGCGCTCGGCGGCGGGTTCGACGACGAGAGCTGCGGGGTCAACCGTTCGAAGGCCTCCACCAGGGCGGACGTGACCTCGAGCGCTTCGATGATCTCGACGATCGCCGCCGGCGCATCGGGTCGTTCGGACGGGACGGCAGCGGGTTCGGACACGGGCGGCAAGCCTAGCGACGGTCCGGCCCACGTCGATGACCTCGGGGCGCGCCGGTAGCGTGGGAGCACATGACCCGATCAGCACCTCGGCCGGCACCGCACGTCCGCTGGCACGGCGAGCCACCGCCGGCGCGAGTGCTGCTCGCCGCGTTCGAAGGCTGGAACGACGCCGGTGACGCCGCCTCGCTGGCCCTCGCCCACCTCGACGATGCCTGGAGCGGCACGTCGTTCGCCGACATCGACCCCGAGGAGTTCTACGACTTCTCGACGACCCGTCCGCAGGTGCGCTTCGACGACGACGACCGGCGCGAGATCGTCTGGCCGACGAACCGGTGCTCGTTCGCCACGCCGCACGGCAGGTCGGAGACGACGACGGCCGACGACGCCGGGGTCGTGCTGCTGCGCGGGGTCGAGCCGCAGCTGCGCTGGCGGACGTTCTGCGACCAGGTGCTCGCCGTCGCCGAGGCCACGAAGGTCGACCTCGTGCTGACCGTCGGCGCCCTGCTCGCCGAGGTGCCGCACAGCCGACCGGTGCCGGTGTTCGGCGCCGCCTACGAGGACGAGGTCGTCGAGCAGCTGGGCCTGCTGCCGTCGCGCTACGAAGGCCCCACCGGCATCGTGGGCGTCCTCCACGCCGCCTGCGCCGACGCCGGGCTGCGCTCGGCGAGCCTGTGGGCCGCGGTGCCGTCCTACCTGCCGTCAGCGCCGTCGCCCAAGGCGGCGTTGGCGCTGGTGCGCAAGATCACCGACGTGCTCGACGTCGGCGTCGATGGCACCGCGCTGGAGATCGCCACCGCCAACTACGAGCGGTCGGTCGACGCCGCGGCGCGTGACGACGACGACACCGCCGACTACATCGCCCAGCTCGAGCAGCGCTTCGACGAGGAGGGCAGCTCGCTCGACGCCGAACCGACCCTCGCCGACGAGATCGAAGCCTTCCTGCGCGACCAGGACTGACCCGCTCCGGTCGTGGGGTGGCGGTTCGATCGAGAGGTTGGCGGGCTCGACGTCGATCAGGTCGACGCCATCGGGGCGTGGCGCGGCCAGGGGCGGGCCTGCTCGAGCAACCGGGCCAGCCGCAGCACGACATCGTCCGCATGGCGTCGCCCGATGATCTGCAGCCCGATCGGCAGGCCGTCCTCGCTGCTGCCGACCGGCACCGAGCAGGCAGGGTTCCAGCACAGGTTGGCGAGCATCGTGAAGGGCACGCTCATCGCACCGGCGGCGAGGCCGAACCGTTCGGTCAGGTCGACGCCGGCGATCACGTCGGGGGACGGCCCCTCGGCGGCGAACGCGGGGATGGCGGTCGTCGGGGTGATCAGCACGTCGACCTCGTCGAAGATGGCGGCCACCTCCTCCTCGAGCCGCAGCCGCCGCCGCATGCCCGGCACGGTCGTGCGCAGCGGACGGTCGTAGGTGGCTTCGAGGCCCATCCGCACGTAGCTCGTCAGGTCGCCGAGGCGCGACGGGTAGTGCTGGTGCTCGTCGATCTCGAGCCACAGCGTCGCGGCGCCGGCTCCGAGCCACACCTTGACCGGGTCGGTCAGCTCGATGCGGGCGTCGACGAGCGCGCCGGCTCCGGCGGCGGCGGCGAGGTCGAGCGCGGCGGCGTGCGTCAGCTCGGCGACCACCGGGTCGACGACGGCGAAGCCGAGGTCCATCGACCAGCCGATGCGCAGCCCGGACACGTCGAGCGTCTCGATGGCCGCCTCGTACGAGCCCGCCGGCGACGGGAGCGACACCCGGTCCCGGTCGTCGGGACCGGCGGTGACGTCGAGGTGCCGCGCCGCGTCGCGCACCGTGGTGACCTCCACGCCGAACACGGCGGTCTGCGCCGGGTCGGCGGTGGGGTGCGGGATCCGTCCGTAGCTCGGCTTCATCCCGACGAGCCCGGAGAAGGCGGCGGGGATGCGCGTCGAACCCCCGCCGTCCGAGGCGGTCGCCATCGGCACCAGACCGGCGCTCACCGCCGCCGCCGACCCGCCCGAGGAGCCGCCGGGAGTGCGGCTCGTGTCCCAGGCGTTGCGGGTGACCCCGAAGGCCTTGGTCTTGGTGAACTGCAGCGTGCCGAACTCGGGCGCCGCCGTCTTGCCCACCATCACCGCGCCCGCGGCACGGAGCCGGGCGAGGTGCACCGAGTCGGCGGCGACCGCCGGCCCACCGGCGTAGAGGAGCGAGCCGTGCGACGTCGGCATCCCGGCGCAGTCCTCCAGGTCCTTCACCCCGATCGGCACCCCGGCGAAGGGTCCCGGGTCCTCGCCGCGCGCCACGGCGGCGTCGACGGCCGCCGCCGCCGCCCGGGCACCGTCGACGTCGAGGTGGACGAAGGCGTTGAGCGCGTCGTTGTGCCGGTCGATGCCGGCGAGGCAGCGCTCGAGGAGCTCCGCCGCCGAGCGCTCACCGGCGCGCACGGCGTCGGCCGCCTCGCATGCCGAGGGCATCGCCTCGGCGGCCGCTCCTCGACCCGAACCTGTCGTGTCTCCTGCCGCCATTGCGCCTCCCGCACGCCTGTGTGCTCCGGGCTCGTCTTACCACGACTCGACCGGCCCGGCCCGGGGCGCGAGGAGCGACCCGGGTGCCCGCGCCATCATGGCCACCGTGTCGTGGCGCACCATCAGCAGCACCCTCGGTCGCGTCGTCGCGCTCGTGCTGGCGCTCGTCGTCGGTGCCGCCGTGGCGACGAGCACCCCCGCGGCGGCGCAGCAGGCCGGCACCAGCGAGGCGGTCGACCGGGCCGCGCCCACGGGCGCAGGCGAGCAGGCCGGGCCGGCCGAGGTCTCGCCGCTCACCGTCACCGGGCCCGTGGCGGTCGACGGCGTGCTCTCCGCCATCGAGCGCGACGTCGGCGCCTCGACGGCCCTGTCGGACGGCAACCGCCTGTGGGCGTTCGGTGACTCCTACGGCGGCGGCTTCCACACCTCGACGGCTGCGTTCACGACGCCGGGGGCGCCGAACACGCTCGTCGAGCCGTTCGACGCCAACGGCGACCGTTACGAGCTGATCCCCCACACCGCCGACGAGGCGGCCTTCGACCGCGGGTTGCGCTTCCACGCCATCGACCCGACCCGCCTGGCCGACACCCGCGACGCCACCGGTGACCGCTGGCCCGTCGGGCGGGCCGCCGGGCCGCTGACCCCCGCCGACGCCCTCTGGCTCGACCTCGACGCCCATCCGGCCCTGGCCGGCATGGTCGGGGGCGGTGCGGTCGTGCTCAACATCACGGGCGTCAACACCGTGACCGGCTCGACGTTCACCCATCTCTCGGTGGGCCAGGTCTTCACCGCCTTCACGACCTCGACCCTCAACCTGGCACCGGGCGAGGTCGCCGCCAACCTCACGACGCTGTCGCTGGGGCTGGGCGGCATCGTCGGCGTGCGCACGAACAGCGGCGCCACCCACGTCGTGGTCGACCTCCTCGGCTGGTACGACGCGGCGCACACCGTGGCGGGGGCGAACGGCGGGACCACCCTGCAGGCGATCAGCCCCCAGCGTGCGATCGACACCGGCCACGCCGCGCCCTTGCGGGCCGGCCAGCCCCGGCTGGTGGCGATCGGCGGTGCGGCAGCCCCCGTCGGTGCGACCGCGGCCCTCGTCAACGTGACGGCGGACGCGCCGACCGCCGACACGCACCTGACGGTGTGGCCCGCCGGCACGGCGCCCCCGCCGACGTCCAACCTCAACCTCCCGGCCGGCACCACGCGGGCGAACCTGGCGGTGGTTCGGCTCGGCGACGGCGGGGCCATCGCCATGAGCACGAGCAGCGGCGCCACCCGGGCCATCGTCGACGTCGTCGGCTGGTACGGCCCTGGCGCCACGGGCGACCTAGTGCCGGTCACCCCGATCCGTCTCCTCGACACCCGCCCGAGCGGCGCGCCGCTCACGACGGCGGGGCGGACGATCACCCTCGACCGGCACCACGTCCCGGCCGGGGCGCGGGCGGCGCTGGTCAACCTGACCGCCGTCGGCGCATCGACCGGGATGCACCTCACGGCCTGGGCCGGTGGGCAGGCCCAGCCGCCGACGTCCAACCTCAACCTCCCCGCCGGCGCCACCCGCCCCAACCTGGCGCTCGTCCCGCTCGACGCCCAGGGACGCGCCACGCTGCGCACCTCGGCGGGCGCCGCCCACGTGCTGGTCGATCTGCTGGGCTTCGTCGGCGCCGGCGCGTCCGTGCCCGATCCGTGTCCGACGCGCGCAGCCGGCGATCCGCGTCCGTACGTCGCGCTGTGGCCTCAGTCCATCGTGGCCATCCCCGCCGGGCCCGGTCACGACGCCGTCCACATCTGGTACGTGCGCGAGACCGTGTGCACCTCGACCACGTATGTGCACGGCGACGTCGGCGTGGCCGTGTACGACCACCGTCCGGCGATCGATCCGATCGGCTCGGCGCCGATCGTGGCCGAGCGTCGCAACGATCACCTGTTCACGACGGCCGAGCGCTACGCCTGGGGCCGCGGCGGCATCCTCGACGGCGGTGCCGTGCACCTGTTCGGGTGCGATCCGTCCTTTGACCTGGCGTGCCGCCGCACCGTGGCGCCCGCCGGCGGCGACCTGACGGTCCGCCCCAGCTACGTCGACGACCCGTCCGACCTCGACCTGCCGCCCAACCTGGCGGCGCAGAACCCACCGGCGGGCATCTCCGTGGAGTGGGTACCCGCACTCGGCCTGTACACGATGCTGTACCTCCCACCGCCGTGGCCGTCGGACACCGTGCTGCTGCGCACGGCGACCGACCTGGCCGGCCCCTGGTCGGATCCGATCGCCATCACGCTGCCCGGGTGCTCTTCGGGCGACGACGCCTGCTACACGCCTCGGGTCCGCCCTGACCGCTCGACCGCCACGAGCCTGGCCTTCACCTACTTCGACATGGCGGTGACCGCCGACCCCATCTTCAACGGGCGTCTGCTCACCGCCCGCCTGCCCGTGGCCGTCGTGCCGTGAGCCGGACGCGGAACCGGCCGACCCGATGGGAGCGGGGCCGGCCGGTGTCGCAATCTGGGGTGAGATTGGGGTTGGTCTCGGAGACCATCGGGCACGGTACGGCCGCATCGATATGTTCGTCGTAAGGTGGTCGACCGTCGGGACGACGTGACGCCGTGCCACACCGCCACCGCCGCCAGGCACATACGGGACTCATACGAAGGACGTGCGAGCGTTCAGCGTGACTGCGGTCACAGGATGAGCCGGGTGCCACTCGACGGCGCCGTCGGCGGTGGAGGTGGGCGGTGCAGGGAACCCGAACGGACGAGCGCCAAGCGACAGCGGAACGGGGGACGGCGAACGTGCGCATCCTGGTGGTCGAGGACGATGCCGCGCTCGCCGATGTCATCGCACGCGGGCTGCGCCAGGAGGCGCTCGCCGTCGACATCGCCGTCGACGGTGCCGAGGCGCTCGACAAGGCCGGGTTCACGTCCTACGACGTGATCGTGCTCGACCGTGACCTGCCCGAGGTCCACGGCGACGACGTGTGCCGCAGCATCGCGTCCGCCGGCACCGGCGAGCGGATCTTGATGCTGACGGCCTCGGGCACGCTCGAGGACCGCGTCCAAGGCCTCGAGCTCGGCGCCGACGACTACCTGGCCAAGCCCTTCGCCATGCGCGAGCTGGTGGCCCGCGTCCGGGCCCTCGGCCGGCGCGTCGGCACCGTCGTGCCGCCGACGCTGACGTGGGCCGACATCGAGATGGACGTGCCCCGCCGCGCCGTCACCCGTGGCGGGCGCTCGCTGAACCTCACGCGCAAGGAGTTCGGCGTACTCGAGGTGCTGCTCAGCGGCGACGGGCGGGTCGTGTCGAGCGAGGAGCTCCTCGAGAAGGTCTGGGACGAGAACACCGACCCCTTCACCAACGCCATCCGCATCACGGTCATGACGCTGCGCCGCAAGCTGGGCGATCCCCAGGTGATCGAGACGGTCGTCGGCGTCGGCTACCAACTCACCGACGGCGCCTCGACGCCGTCCGGCGACGGGACCTGATCGTGCGGTCGCGCTCCATCCGCTGGCGACTCACCCTCTTCTATGGCGTGGTGTTCATGCTCGCCGGGGCCGCGCTGCTGCTGATCAGCTTCCTCGTGGTGCGCGAGACGCTCGTGTCGAGCGAGGTCGGTGCGGACCGCCTCGTCGTCGACGCCTACGGCTTCAACAAGGAGCAGGTCGACTTCGTCCGCAACATCCCCGTGCCCGAACCCCCCACCGGCCGCGACGCGGCCAACGTGGGCCAGGTCATCGAGGGCGTCCAGCAGGACATCCGCACCGAGACCCTGCACTCGCTCGTGTGGTTCACCGGCGCCAGCCTCGTCGGCCTCGTCGGCATCTCGTTGCTCGTGGGCTGGGTGGCGGCGGGGCGGGCGCTGCGCCCGGTCGGGCAGATCACGGCGCGCGCCCAGGAGATCTCCGAGGAGAGCCTGCACGAGCGACTCTCGCTCGAAGGCCCCAACGATGAGCTCAAGGAGCTGGCCGACACCCTCGACGGCATGCTGACCCGCCTCGAGGACGCCTTCGACGCGCAGCGCGGGTTCGCCGCCAACGTCAGCCACGAGCTGCGCACCCCCCTCGCCGTCATCCAGGGCGAGGCCGATCTCGTGCTCGACGACCCAGGGGCCACCACCGGCGAACGCGAGCTGGCGGCGCGGGTCGGGTCGGCGGCGGCGCGCGCCGAGTCCCTGCTCGAGAGCCTGCTGGCGCTGGCCCGGAGCGAGTCGACGATGGCGAACCACGAGGCCGTCGACGTCGTCGAGCTCGCCGGCGACGTCGTGGCCGAGCGGGCCGAGGCCGCCGACCTCGCCGGCATCGAGCTCGAGTTGGCGTTGGGCACCGGCGTGGTGGAGGGCGACCGCTGGCTGCTCGAGCGGCTCATCGCCAACCTGGTCGACAACGGCATCAACTACAACCGCCGCGGCGGCTGGCTGAGCGTCGAGGTCGACACCTTCGGCCACGACGTGGTGCTGACCGTGTCCAACACCGGCGACCAGCTGACCGCCGCCGAGGTCGACGACATCGTCAAGCCGTTCCGGCGGGCCGCCGACCGCTCCCGCCCCGGCTACGGCCTGGGGATGGCCATCGCCACCTCGATCGCCACGGCCCACGGCGGGGCCCTGCGGGTGCAGGCCCGGCGTGAGGGCGGGCTGGACGTCGAGGTGCGGCTCCCCACCCGCGACGCCGACGACCCCTCCCGGGCGCTGCCCGACCCCCGGACGTCCACGCAACCGTCGCCGCGCGTTCGGGCGCCCGTCGCCGGCTGAGGACGACCGGTGCCGACAGGAGACCCGGCGGACCGTTGCTCAGATCCTCACCGTCAGCATCAGTAGACGTAGAAGCCGCGGCCGGCCTTGCGGCCGAGGTGCCCCGCCGCCACCATCCGTCGCAGCATGGGCGGGCAGGCGAAGGTCGGATCGCGGTACTCGTCGAAGAGGGCGTCGAACACCGCCACGCACACGTCGATGCCGATGAGGTCGTAGAGCGCGAACGGTCCCATCGGGAAGTTGCAGCCGCCGACCATCGCCGTGTCGATGTCCTCCTTGGAGGCCACGCCGCGCTCGAGCATCGACACCGCGCCGCCGAGGTAGCCGAACAGCAGGGCGTTGACGATGAACCCGGTCGAGTCGCGCACGACCACACCCTGCTTGCCGCACCGTGCCACCACCTCGAGCGCCAGCTGGACGGTCTCGTCGCTCGCCGTCAGCGGTCGCCCGATCTCGACCAGCGGCATCACCGGCGCCGGGTTGAAGAAGTGCATGCCGACGACACGCTCGGGGTGGAAGGCCGCCACCGCCAGCTCGATGATCGACAACGTCGAGGTGTTGGTGGCCAGGACGGCGTCGGGCCGGCACAGGTTGCCGAGGTCGCCGAAGAGCTCCCGCTTGAGCTCGAGGTCCTCCGGTGCGGCCTCGATCACCAGATCGCAGTCGGCGAGGTCCCGCAGCGACGTCGTCGTCCTGACGCGCTCCAGCGTGGCCGCCTTGTCGTCCTCGGTGCAGCGCCCCTTGGTCACCAGGCGGCTCAGGTTCTTGTCGATCGCCATCACGGTCGTCTCGGCCGTCGTCTCGTGGCGGCTGCGCACGATCACCTCGTACCCGGCGGTCGCCATCACCTCGGCGATCCCTGCACCCATGATCCCGGTCCCGACGACACCCACTCGCTCACATCGCATGGGCGACGACCGTAGCGGTCGGCATACGACGGCGTCGGAGAACACGTTCTCGTGCATCTGATGCCCCCTCAGGTGACGACGTGTCAGATCCCGACACCGGGACTTCAGGGGAGGGTTGCCTTCGCCGCGCCCGCCGTGGATAGTCAAGCGGTGCGGAACCGGTTGCTCGTCGTCGTCGTCCTCCTCGGTCTCGTCGCCGCCCTCGGGTGCGATCCCAAGCCGCGGGCGAACCTGCTGCTGATCGGCGACTCGAACTGGCCGCCGACGGAGCTGGTGCAGACCACGCACTGGGTGGCAGAGCAGCCCTACCTCACGGCGGTCGAGTCCTGGACCGGGCTCGGGCTCGTCAACGACGACGCGTACGGCGACGGCTTCGCCCGAGAGCGCGTGCGCAACACGGCCCCGGCCTTCGCCGCCGACTACGTCGTGACCAACTTCGGCGTCAACGACGGTCCGGCAGGCGCAGCGGCGTTCGAGGCCGAGCTCGACGCCTTCCTCGACGCCGTCCCGGCGGGCACCCGGGTCATCTGGATCACGCCAGCCGCCATCGGACCGGCCGCCACCGAGGTGGCCGCCATCGGCGACGTGCTCGTCGCGGCGCAGGCCGAACGTCCCGACCTGTGGGTGATCCCGTTCGACGCCATCCTCGCCGCGGTCGGCGGCTGCCCCGCCTTGGGCGGCGCCGGCGTGGTCGTGCTGCCGATCGACGCCTGCTTCGTCGACGCCGCCACCAACGGCCACCTCACCTCCCACGGCCACCTGGTCCTGGCCACCCTGGTGCGGGTCTACGTCGACGCCGCCGAGGGCGGCCGGTTCCGCGAGGACCCGATGGTCCTCGCCAACGAGATCATCTCCGCCATCCAGCTCCAGGACACGGCGCCGGCGTGAGCTCCGGCGCCCGTCGTGCCGGCGGTCAGGCCGACACGGCGAAGAGCACGGCGCGCTCGATTTCGCGCTGGTGCTGCTCGTCGGTGATCTTGGCACCGTCGCGCCCGAGCACGTAGAAGGCGTCGACGACCTCGGCGCCGAGCGTCTGGATCTTGGCCGTGCGGATGTCGAGGTCGAGGTCGGCCAGCGCCCGCGTGATGCGGTACAGCAGCCCGATGGCGTCCGGGGCGTGCACCTCGAGCACCGTCGCCGACGCCGACGCCGAGTTGTCGAACAGCACGCGGGTCGGCGCCAGCGGGGCGGGTGTGCGCACGGCGCGCCGTCCGTAGCGCTCGGCTCGTTCGGCCAGGCGTGCCGCCAGGGCCAGGCGACCGTCGAGCGCCGCGCCGAGGTCGCGCACCACCCCGTCCCACGGGATCGGCGGGCCGACGTCGCTGGTGACGCGGAAGACCTCGACCGCCATGCCCTCCTCGCTCGACGCGGCGTTGGCGTCGAGCACGCCGAAGCCGTGCAGGGCCAGCACACCGGTCACCCGGCTGAACAGACCCGGCCGGTCCTCGGCGATGACCAACAGCTGGTCGCCGGCCCCCTCCACCACCTGCTCGCGCGCCGCCATCCGCTCGAGCTGGGCGCTGGTCGGGAACCCCTCGGCCGTCACCTCGGAGACCGCGCCGCCGGCGAGGACGTGCGCGGCGCGCGCCACCAGCTCGCGCACCAGCTCCGCCTTCCAGCCGTTCCACGCCGCGGGGCCGGTCGCCTGGCTGTCGGCGACGCACAGCGCGTGCAGCAGGTAGAGCGTGCCGAGGTCGCCGACCTCGTCGGCAACGCTGGTGATCGTCGTGTCGTCGTCCAGGTCCCGGCGGGTGGCCACGTCGGGGAGCAGCAGATGGTGGCGCACCATCGTCTGCAGCACGGCCGTGTCCTCGGGACCGAACCCCATGCGCGGCCCCATCCGTCCGACGATGTCGATGCCCACCACGGTGTGATCTCCGGGGTGCCCCTTGCCGATGTCGTGCAGCAAGGCCCCGACCACCAGCAGGTCCGGCCGGTCGACCCGGTCGGCGAGGGCGGCGGCGTTGGCGGCGGTCACGCACAGGTGCCGGTCCACCGTGTACGTGTGGTACGCGTTGCGCTGCGGCCGGCACCGCACCGGATCCCACTCGGGCAGGATGCGCACCCACAGGCCCTTGCGGTCCAGGGTCTCGACCACGCCGATCGCCGGCTCGCCGGCCAGCAGGAGCGAGGCGAACAGCTCCCGGATCTCTGGCGTCCACGGCGTGGGCAGCGGGGCGGCGTGTACCGCCAGGCGCTCGAGGCTCTTGCGTTCGATCCGCGTCCGCTCACGGGCCGCGGCGACGGCGGCGCGCAGCACCAGGGCCGGGTCCTGCGCCGGGTCGGCGTCGTTGTGCAGGTGCACGTCGCCGTCGCGCAGCACCAGACCGTGCCCGAGGTCCTTGTCGCGCGTGAGGCGCGCCAGGCGCGGGCCGGCGAGCACGGCATCGATGCGGTGCCACACCTCGTCGCTCGCCCAGGCGATGTCGCGCGCCGCGGCGGCGACGGCGCGCATCAGCTCGTCGGCGTCGGTGTGGCCCAACCGCTCGGCCACCGCGTCCTGGTCCTCGAGCGACAGCCGGTCGCCCAGCCGCCCCGTGACGCGATGCAGCTCGACGCGCACGCCGAGGAGCACCTCGTAGGCCTTGCGCACCGCGGCATCGTCCTCGGGCAGCACGACCAGGTCGGCGGCGTCGGCCCAGGCGATGGCGTGCGCGTCGCGCAGGCCACCTCGGCCCTGCTTGAGGTCCGGCTCGAGCAGGAACGCCACCTCGCCGGCGTCGACATGCCGCTCGGCGACGGTGCGGGCGAGCGACGCCACGAACCGCTTCGCCTTCTTGCGCCACTGCAGCAGCGCCTTGCCCGTCAGCTCGTCGGCGAGGTCGCGGTCGCCGGCGATGAGCCGGCACGACAGCAGCGAGGTGGCCGTCTCGAGATCGTCGCCGGCGAGCGCCAGCGCCTCCTTGATCGTGCGCACGGCGTGGCCCAGCTTCAGCTTGGCGTCCCAGATCGGGTACCAGATGCGCTCCGCGATGGGCGCGATGTCGCGCTTGCCGTCGTGCAGCAGCAGCAGGTCGATGTCGCTCTGCGGCGACAGCTCCGCACGGCCGTAGCCACCGACGGCGACGAGCGCCACGCCGGGCGGCGAGCCGGCGTGGGCGTAGAGGTCGGCGACGAAGCCGTCCATCTGACGCGCCAGGGCCTGGCACAAGGCCAGGCCGCTGAGCGTGGGATCGGTGACGACCGCGGCGCGGTCGAGCGTGGGGGGCGTCGCGTCCATGGACGGCTCCGGCGGTGGGCTAGACCGCGTCCTCGTCGCGCTCGTCGGTGCGGATGCGGATCAGCTCCTCGACGTTGGTGATCCACACCTTGCCGTCGCCGATCTTGCCGGTCTTGGCCGAGGTCACGATGACCTCGGCGATCGCTCGGGCCTGGTCGTCGCCGACGACCATCTCGAGGCGGACCTTCGGGAGCAGGTCCACGACGTACTCGGCGCCGCGGTACACCTCGGTGTGCCCGCCCTGCCGGCCGAAGCCCTTGACCTCGGCGACGGTCATGCCCTGCACGCCCGCCGCCTTGAGGGCGTCCTTCACGTCGTCGACCTTGTGGGGCTTGATGATTGCGGTGATCAGCTTCATGTCAGGTCCGTTCGGGGTCAGCTGTTGTATGCGGTCTCGGCGTGCTGGGACAGGTCGAGGCCGAGCTCCTCGTCCTCCTCGGTGACCCGGAGCCCGCCGAAGGCCACGTCGATGACCTTGGCGATGACGATGGACACCACGAAGGAGAATACGAGCACCACGACCGCGGCGATGACCTGCTCGATCAGCAGGGTCGAGCCGCCGCCGAAGAAGAGGCCGTCCTTGCCCGCGGCGTTGACCTCGGTGGTGGCGAAGAAGCCGAGCAGCACCGACCCGAGCAGGCCGCCGACCAGGTGCACACCGACCACGTCGAGGGAGTCGTCGTAGCCGAAGCGGTACTTCAGGCTGATGGCCAGGAAGCAGATCGCACCGGTGACGGCGCCGATGATCATCGGCGACAGCCCGCCGACGAAGCCGGCGCACGGGGTGATGGCGACGAGCCCGGCGACGGCGCCCGAGGCGGCACCGAGCGTCGTGGCGTGGCCGTCCTTGATCTTCTCGACCAGCAGCCAGCCGAGCATGCCGGCGGAGGCGGCGACGAAGGTGTTGTAGAGCGCCTGGGCGGCCACGCCGTCGGCAGCGAGCGCGGAGCCGGCGTTGAAGCCCGCCCAGCCGAACCACAAGATGCCGGTGCCGATGAGCGTCCACGGCAACGAGTGGGGGTGCATCGGCTGCTCGGGCCAGTTCTTGCGCTTGCCCAGCAGCAGGGCGAGCGCCAGCGCGGCGGCGCCGGCGTTGATGTGCACCACGGCGCCGCCGGCGAAGTCGAGGGCGCCGCGCTGGGCCAGCCAGCCGCCGCCGAAGATCCAGTGCGCCACCGGCGAGTACACGAGGATGAGCCACACCGAGATGAAGATGGCGTACGCCTTGAACTTCATGCGGTCGGCGGTGGCGCCGGTGATCAGCGCCGGCGTGATGATGGCGAACGTCATCTGATAGGCGCAGAACAGGATCAGGGGGATGCCGAGTGCCAGACCGCCGCCGTCGCCCTCGGGGTCGCCGAGGCTGACCGGGTTCTGGTCGACGCCGGACATGCCGAAGAAGTCGAGGTTGCCGATGAGGCCGCCGTTGCCCCAATCGCCGAAGGCGAGCGAGAAGCCCACGATCGACCACAGCACCGCCAGGATGCCCATGGCGAAGAAGTTCTGCATCAGCATGCCGAGCACGTTCTTGGCCCGGACCATGCCGCCGTAGAAGAACGCCAGCCCTGGGGTCATGAACAGCACGAGCGCCGTCGAGATGAGCACCCAGGCGATGGCGCCTGCGTCGAGTTCCACCTGTCTCCTCCTCCGAGTCCTCACACGGTGCGCCCGAGATCAGACGCGCTGCAGGTTCGTGCAAGGTTGGCGACAGGCTGGCGAAAGCGTGTTTCCGAGCGGTGTCCCGATTGTTTCGGCCGCGTGAACGGCGCCTGACCCCTACCCGTCAGGCGTCGATCCGGATCAGGCGTCGGCGGCCTCGGCCGCCTTGCGGGCGGCGATGAGCACCGGGTCCCACACGGGCGAGAAGGGCGGGGCGTAGGAGAGGTCCGTCTCGGCCAGCTGGGCTGCGGTCATGCCGGCGGTGATGGCCGTGGCGACGACGTCGATCCGCTTGGCCGCCCCCTCGCCGCCGACGATCTGGCCACCGAGCAGGCGGCCGGTGCCCCGCTCCGCCACGAGCTTGACCCGCAGGTCCTCGGCACCCGGGTAGTAGTGGGCCCGGGTCTTGGCGGTGATGGTGGCGGCGGCCGGCTCGAACGATGCGGCGCGCGCCTCGGCCTCGGTCAGGCCCGTGCGCCCGATCTCGGTGGAGCACAGCTTGGTGACGGCGCTGCCGATCACGCCCGGGAAGCTGGCGTACCCGCCGCCGATGTTGATGCCGGCCACGCGCGCCTGGCGGTTCGCCACCGTCCCCAACGCCACGTGCACCCGCTGCTGGGAGACCAGGTGCACGGACTCGCAGCAGTCGCCTGCCGCCCAGACACCCTCGGCCGTCGTGCGTTGGCGGCGGTCGACCCGGATGGCGCCACGCACGCCGGTCTCGATGCCGGCGGCGGCCGCCAGCTCGCCGTTGGGCTGCACGCCGATGCCGAGCACCACCACGTCCGCGGGCACCGGCCCCTCCGAGGTGAGCACCCGATCGGGCTCGAACCCCTCGACGGCGACGCCGGTGCGCACCTCGATGCCGTGCCGGACCATGGCGTCGTGCACGAGCGCGCCCATGTCGTCGTCGAGGGTGCGCATGACCTGCGGCGCCGCCTCGACGACGATCACCTCCATCCCCTGCATGCAGAACGCCTCGGCCATCTCCAGCCCGATGTAGCCGCCGCCCACCACGACCACGCGCCGGCACCCGCTGCTGGCATGGCCCAGGAGGTGCTCGGCATCGTCGAGGTTCTGCACGCCGTGCACGAGGTCGAGGTCGATGCCGGGCAGCGGCGGCCGGATCGGGCGCGCGCCCGTGCCGATCAGCAGCTGGTCGAACGGCTCGACGAGCGTCTCGTCGCGCTCCAGGTCGCGCACCTCGACCGTGCGGGCGTCGAGGTCGATCCCCAGCACGTCGTGGCGGGTGCGCACGTCGATCTGGGATCGGGCCCGGTGCTCCTCGGGCGAGCGCGCCACCAGGTCGTCGAGCTCGGGCACGAGCCCGCCGACGCGAAACGGGATGCCGCAGGCGGCGAAGCTGGTGCGCGTCCCGCGCTCGAAGGCGACGATCTCGAGGTCCGTCGCGTCGGGTCGCATGCGGCGAGCCTGCGCTGCGGCCGCCATGCCGCCGGCGTCGCCACCGATGACCACCAATCGTTCAGACGCTGTTCCCATGATCGTGACCGTAACGGCTCAAGCCCGGGACCAGGGCGTCCGACAACTGGAAGGTCATTTCAGGCCCACGGCACCTTCGCGTGCCTCGGCACAGGGGTAGGGGAACCGCATGAGGCGTACGGTCGGGCGCGCATTGGCGACGTTGGCGATGATCGGCTTGGCGGCGGGCGCGTGCAGCAGCACGCAGGACGCGTCCACCGACACGACCGCCAGCGCCACGAAGTCCCAGAGCGGCGAGATCACCGAGTACACGGTCCCGGCGGGCAGCGACGTGCCCCAAACCGGCGGCAGCCTGGTGTACGGGCTCGAGGCCGAGACCGACGGCTACAGCCCGATCGCCAACCGCATGGCCCCCGCCGGCCAGATCGTGGCCAACACCCTGTTCGACCCGCTCGCCGCCTGGGGTGCGGACGGCAAGGTCTATCCCTACCTGGCCGAGTCGTTCGAGTCCTCGGAGCTGTTCACCGAGTGGAAGATCACGCTGCGACCGGACGTGCGCTTCCACGACGGCACGCCTGCCGACGGCGCCGCGGTGCAGAAGTTCCTGCTGGCGCTGCGGGACGCCCCCCTCACCGGCGCGGCGGCAGCACCCATCGAGGACGTCACCCTCGTCGAGGGCGAGCCGCTGGCCGCGGTGGTGCACCTCGATCAGCCCTGGGTGGTGTTCCCCGCCGTGCTGACCAACCAGGGCGGCATGCTCATGGCGCCGAGCCAGCTCGACGCCGGGCCCGCCGGGTCGCGCCAGCCCGTCGGCACCGGACCGTTCCGCTTCGTCGACTGGGTGCCGGACGCCAAGCTCAACGTGGTGCGCAACGACGACTACTGGCAGGACGGCCTGCCCTACCTGGACGAGATCGAGTTCCAGCCGATCACCGACCTCCAATCCCGGGTCAACGCCCTCGAGACCGGCAGCATCGACGTCCTGCACATGGCGCAGCAGCAGTTGCGGCCGAAGCTCACGCAGCTGGCCGAGGAGGGCAAGATCCAGCTCTGGTTCGGCACCGGTGAGGAGGACGAGGCCCTCATCCTGCTCAACAACTCGACCGAGCCGTTCAACGACGTGCGTCTGCGCAAGGCGCTGGCACAGGCGACCGAGCACAACGAGTACTTCGAGGCCACCTCCACCCCGCCGTCACGCAAGGCCGACAGCTTCTTGAGCAGCGACTCGCCGTGGTACGCCGCCGACAACGGCTGGCCCACCTACGACCTCGACGCCGCCAAGCAGCTCGTGGACGAGTGGAAGGCCGATCACGGCGGCGAGACGCCGACCTTCGTGTTCCGCACCACGCCGGCGCCCGAACAGCAGAGCGTCGGTCAGCTGCTCGAGCGGCAGTGGGAGGCGGCGGGCTTCGACGTCACGCTCGAGACGATGGAGCAGACCCAGCACATCGCCACCGGCCTGTCGGGCAACTACCAGGCGAACCTGTGGCGGCAGTTCTCCTCGCCCGATCCCGACGGCGAGTTCCACTGGTGGATCTCGACGGCCATCGCCGGCGAGGGCTCGACCGGGCTGAACTTCGCCCGCCTCGACGACCGGCAGGTCGACGAGGCCCTGCGGACCGGCCGGACGAACCTCGACCCGGTCGAGCGCAAGAAGGCCTACGCCGACCTGCAGCGACGGATGAGCGAGATCGTGCCGTGGGTGTACCTGTCGCACCTGCAGTGGATGCTCGCCGCCGACCTCGACGTCCGCGACCTCACCAACACCACGCTGCCCGACGGCACGCCGGCGATGCCGATGGTGGCCGGCGTGCACCGCATGACCCAGACCTGGCTGGAGAGCTGAGCCCGAGCGGGCAGACTGGTGCGCCATGGGCGTGCGCAAGGACTGCCGGCACTACTCGACCCGGTCGGAGGGTGCCGACCTCATCCAGCGGTGCCGGCTCGACATGAACGAGCCGGTCCCGTTCGGGTGCCCGGAGGACTGCCTCTTCTTCGAGCCCCGATCGATCTCGAACGCGGGGTGGCAGCGCTTCGAGCAGGCCGACGACGGCGACCTGTGGGGCGAGGGCGGCGCCGACGAGGGGTGACGAGCCGCCTCGGCCGGTCGCCTGGTCGTGCTCAGGCGTGCCGGCGCAGGTGGATCCACGCCTTGGCCGCGCCCCACGCCAGACCGAGCTCGGCCAGCGCCGGATCGAGGTCGCCGAACGACGCCGGCACGAGGTCGTAGACGTCGTCCGGGAAGACGCTCGCCGCCTGCGCGTCGCGCTCGACCGGGGCCACACCGGCCTCGGCCAGCACGGCCGTCGGCAACGCCGTCGCCACCCGCACGATGGCCAGCGGGTTCGACGCCTGGTCGTCGGGGTCCTGCGCCAGCAGGCGACGCAACGGCGGCATGACGGCCTCGACGGCGGCAGCGCCGGCGGCGGCAGCCCGTGCCGGGTCGACGGCGGCACCGTCGGCTCGCGCCGCCAGGGCACGGTCGACCCACCCGGGCAGGGCGGCTTCGATGCCGTCGGCGAGGGCGTCGCTCAACTCGGCGAAGCGCGCCAGCCCGGCGGCGAGCTCGGGATCGGACGGGAGGTCGCTCACCAGTGCAGCGTCCCCGGCGCGCCCTTGAACGGGCCCACCACCTCGGTGGTGATCCATCCGCCGTAGAAGTCGCCGTCCATGCGCACGACCTCCTCGCCGTCGACGAGGCAGCGGTCGACGCGCTGCGGGTAGAAGGCGACGTGCCCGGCGAGCGGCGCGTAGCGGTCGGCCGGGACGTCGTAGGACCAGGCGGCGTCGACACGCTCGTCGTCGCCCACGCGGATCGACCAGTAGCGCGCCTCGCCCTTCCACTCGCACCACGAGCGTCGCGCCGAGGGCACGACGAGGTCGGCGCGCACGTCATCGGGCGGGAGGTAGAACGCCGGCGCCTGCGAGGTCTCGCAGAGGCGGAACCCGCCGGTCGTGTCGGCGACGGTCACGCCCGCCACCTCCACCACCAGGTGGCGGTGGTTCGGCTCGAGCCGGGGCGGTCGCGGGAAGTCCCACACCGACTGCTGCCCCGGTCCGGGTTCGATGCGCTGTGGCCGTCGCATCCCCCCAGCATGGCGTCGGGGGGCGCCGATGCCACACAATCGCGGGGTGCGGATCCGGGCGGTGTCGGTCTTCGAGGGGGTGATCTACAACTCCCACGTCATGGACTGGTCGCACCCGGAGCGACCGACGCTCGAGGTCGACGCCGTGCTGCGCCCCGGCGACGCCGACGCCACGAGCGGGCCGCTGCTGCTCCCCGTCGCCGAGTTCATCGTGATGGTCGGCGGGGTCGACGTCGCCCGACCCATCCTGCTCGACCTGGCGGCGCGCGGGCGCGTCACGACCCATCAGGGCGTCGACCACCTGGTCTTCCCCACGTGGACGACGATCGACGCGTCGGGCACCTGAGCCCCGCTCCGCCCGCGCCTCAGATGCTGCGGCCGGTGCCTTCCCAGTACGGGTCGCGCAGCTGGCGCTTCAGCAGCTTGCCGGTCGGTGTGCGCGGCAGGCTGTCGACCACCTCGACGGTGCGCGGCACCTTGTACCCGGCGAGGTGCTGGCGCACGTGCGCCCGCAGCGCCTCGGCCAGGTCGTCGGGCACGTCGCCGCCGTCGATCAGCTCGACGGCGGCGAGCACGGACTCCCCCATCTCGTCGTCGGGGATCCCGAACACGGCGGCGTCGGCCACCGCGGGATGCGTGACGAGCACGCCTTCGATCTCGGCGGGATAGATGTTGACGCCGCCGCTGATGATCATGTCGATCTTGCGGTCGGACATGAACAGGTAGCCGTCGTCATCGAGGTAGCCGATGTCGCCGAGCGTCCCGAAGCCGTCCGTCGTGTGGGCGGACGCCGTCTTGTCCGGCGCGTTGTGGTACTCGAAGTCGTTGCCCAGCTTCGACCGGAACCAGATCTGCCCAGCCGTACCCGGCGGGCAGTCGACGCCGTCGTCGTCGAGGATGCGCAGCTCGACCGTGTCGAGTGCTCGGCCGAGGCTGCCGGGGCGCTCGAGCCACTCGTCCCCCGGGATCATTGCCAGGAACCCGCCCTCGGTCCCGCCGTAGTACTCGGTCACCACCGGGCCCCACCAGGCGAGCATGTCCCGCTTGACCTGCGGGGCGCACGGCGCGGCGCCGTGCATCACGGTCTCCAGCGAGCCGCCGTCGAAGCGCTCGCGGACGTCGTCGGGCAGCTTGAGCAACCGGATGAACTGCGTGGGCACCAGGTGGATGTTGGTCACGCCGTAGCGATCGATCAGGTCGAGGGTCTCGGCCGGATCGAACCGGTGCCGCATGACGATGGTCGACGCCGCTCCGTAGAGCGGGAACATCGAGAACACCCACTGTGCGGAGTGGTAGGCCGGACCCTCGAGCAGCGTCACGCCGTCGGGTGGGGTCTGCAGCGTGCCGGCGAACGACGCCGCGATCAGCGACAGCACCGCCACGTCGATGCCCGTCGAGGTCAGCGCCGACCGCACGCCCTTGGGGAACCCGGTCGTGCCCGACGTGTAGAACATCGGCCCGCCCATCAGCTGGCCATCCGGTTCGGCCGGGTCGCCGGCCGCCAGGAGCTCGTCGTAGGTGCGCCAGCCGTCGGGTGCCGTGTCGCCGATGACGATCCGCACCGGGCAGTCGTCGAAGGACTCGGCGGCGGCCAGCGCCACATCGGCGAACTGGTCCTCGACGATGAGGGCCTTGGCGCCGGCGTCGCCGACCACGTAGGCGAGCTCCTCGGCCGACCAGTGCCAGTTGACCGGGACGCCGACCCAGGAACCGTGTCCGTAGGCGCAGGTCACCTCGAACAGCTCGCGCCGGTTGCCCGACATGACGGCGACGGCGTCACCGTCGGCCAGGCCGGCGGCGCGCAGCCCGCTGATCAGCCGGTTGACCCGCGTGTTCAGGTCCGCCCAGGTCGTCTCGCCCCGCTCGTCGATCAGCGCGGCCACCTCGGGCTTGCGCTGCGCGATCTCGGCGATGAGCTGCGCCATCGTCCGCTCCCCCTCTCGAGCCGGCGTGGGGCCGGCGACCGAACGCCGGGAGTGTAGCCCGCCGGTGAACAGCGTTCACTCGTGGCGGCGGGCCCGCCGGGCGGCGCACCCGGCTCCTCATGGTTCCATCACGGACTTCTTGCGCCTCTCTTGCCCGGGCCTTCGAGGGTTCTTGGGCACACCCCGGATGGTGGGTCCTGCCGCACCGGCACCCCTTACCACCACGAACGAGGAGTTCGACCATGCAACCACGCAAGCCTTCGCGCACCACCACCCGCCTGCTGGCGGCGGCAGGGCTCACGGCGGCCATCGCCGGGGTGGCCGCGGCCCCCGTCCTCGCACAGGACGACGCCGGCACCGGCACGTCGCAGCCGGCCGCCGAGGCGGCGCCGTCGTCGGAGCACCAGCGCCCGACCGCCGAGGAGCGTGCAGCGCGTCGCACCGAGATCTCCGCTGCGCTCGCCGCCCAGCTCGGCATCTCGGTCGACGAGCTGACCGCCGCCCGCGAGACCGCGCACGACGCCGTCGTGGCACAGCTCGGCGAGGTGACGCGACCCGAGCGCGATCCCGACGCCACCGCCGAGGAGCGAGCGGCGGCCCGTGAGGCCATGCAGGCCCAGCGCGCCGAGCGCAAGGCGGCGTTCGATCAGGCGATGGCCGACGCCCTCGGCATCTCGGTCGACGAGCTCACCGCCGCCCGGCAGGAGGTCGCCATCGACCGGGTCGAGGCCAAGGTGGCGGCCGGCGAGCTCACCCAGGAGCAGGCCGACGCCGTCATCGAGCGCATCCGCAGCGGCGAGGCCCCCGAGGGCGGACGCGGCGGCATCCGCGAGCGGCTGCGCGAACGTCTCGGCGACTGACCCCATCCCGGACACCGACGCCACGAGGGCTTGTGACGCTGAGCCGACACACCGCGGCTCAGCGCCACACGCGTCGTCGGCCAACGGGTCAGCGGTGCCAGCTCGGCCGATGTCCTGGTCGCGGGCGGCACGATCGCGCCAGGAACGACCCGGCAGATCCCGCGCCATGTCGACGACATCTGCACACTCGATCGCTGCCGGCGCCTCGATCAGCGCAGGGCGAGGTTCAGGTTGCCCGAGCGCAGACCAGCAGGGTCGAGGTCGACCTCGGCGAAGCCTGCCGAGCGCACGGCATCGACCACCGCGGCCTGCGCCTGCGGCTCGAGTCCGCTGAGCACGTCGAGCGGCAGCTCCACGCGCGCACGGGCGCCGTAGTGACGCACGCGCAGGTCAGCGATCCCCAACGCCCGCACCGCCGCCTCGGCGCGTTCGACCTGTGCCAGCGCGTCGCGCGTGACCTCGGTGCCGTACGGCAGGCGGGACGCCAGGCACGGCGCCGCCGGCTTGTCCCACACCTCGAGGCCCAGCCGCCGGGCCGCGGCGCGCACCAGCGCCTTGTCGAACCCGGCATCGACCAGGGGGAACACCGCACCCCGACCGGCGGCGGCATCTTGGCCCGGGCGGTGATCGTCGAGGTCGTCGAGGTTGACGCCCAGCACGATCGTGGCGCGCCGGGCCGCGGCCACCGGGACCAGCACGTCCATCAGGGCCGACTTGCACCAGTAGCAGCGGTCGCCGGCGTTGGCCTGGTAGCGGGGGTCGGCCAGCTCGTCGGTCGCCGCCTCCTCCCAGGCCAGACCCCACGCCGCCGCCAGCTCGGCGCAGCCGGCGCGCTCGGCGGCCGCCAACGACGGCGACACCGCCGTGACCGCCAGGGCATCGGCGCCGAGCACCGCATGCGCCTGGTGAGCCACGAGCGCCGAGTCCACGCCGCCGCTGAAGGCCACGACCACGCGATCGAGCGCCACCAGCTCGCCGGCGAGCCGGTCCAGCGCCGCATCGACAGCTCGCGCCGGAACGTCGGCCGAAGCCGGGCCGGTGCTCACGACGACACGCCGACCTCGTCGAGCACCTCGTCGAGGGTGCCGACCATGCCGGTCACGAACGGCCCGAACTCGGCGTAGATGGCGGACGCCCGGTCGAAGCGCATCGTGTAGACGACCTCCTTGAGGTCGTCGAGGCGTTGCCCGAACAGGGTCACGCCCCACTCGTAGTCGTCGAGGCCGGTGGAGCCCGTGACGACCTGCAGCACCCGTCCGGCGAAGGTTCGGCCCGACGCGCCGTGCTCGTACATCAGGTCCTTGCGCTCGTCGAAGGGCAGGGCGTACCAGTTGCCCTCGACCGTGCGCCGCTTCGACATCGGGTAGAAGCACCAGGCCGGCTTCCCCTCCGGCGGGAGCTGCGGGTAGAGCCGGGCCTCCTTCATGGCGTCGGGCACGCCCTTGGCGTACTCGGACAGCTCGGTCATCGACACGTAGCTGTCCACCACGATCAACCCTGCCGCCGCGACGTCGGTCTGCAGCCGCCGCAGACGCCACGCATCGTCGCTCATCGCCATGAGGGCGACGTCCGCCTTGTGCCCGAGCACCGCCACCGCCACGACCTGATCGCCGCCGGTGGTGGCGCGCTCGACCGCCGCGACGATCTCGGCTCGGTCGGCCAGCGGACCGACCTCGCAGAACAGGTGCAGGACGTGACGTCCTTCGGCGGGGGTCAGGGGCGCAGGCACGGTCGCCGAGTCTACGGGGGCATCTGCGCCGGCATCGATCTGGACCCGGACCAGAGGGGGCCCCGACCGCCGTCGAGAAAATCTCCGCCAACCGGGAACCAATCGCCAGGGCGGGGCGTTCGGATGATTAGTGCTAAATACCCGCCGACCATCTGGAGGAGACATGCGGCGCATCCGACCCGCGGTGGCCACGGCCGCCGCCCTCGCCTTGGGGCTGGCCTTCGTAGGCAGCGGCTCCCCCGCCGGCGCCCAGGACCCGCCGAGCAACGTGCGCATCGTCCACGCGCTCGACCTGACCGGCGACGGCGTCGGCGGCACACCCGTGACCGTCTGCCTCAACGACGCCATCGTCGACAGCGACTTCCGGGTCGGCGAGTCCATCGGCCCCGTCGCGCTGGATCCGGGCACGTACAACGTCGAGATCTTCGGCGGCGGTGCGCCCAACTGCGACGGCACGCCCGTCCTGGCAGCCCAGCCCTCCGTGCCGTCGGGCGCAGACCTGACGGCGATGGCGGCGTGGGACGTCACCGCCGATGCAGCCACGATCGCCGTGGTGAGCGACGACGTCGCCTGCGTCGAGGACGGCAGCGGTCGGGTCACCGCCCGTCACGCCGCCGACGTCGGCACCGTCGACGTGCTCGCCGACGGCGGCGTGCTCTTCGCCGGCCTGCCCAACCTCGGCCAGGCCAGTGGCGACGTGCCCGCCGCCACGTATGCCGTCGGCATCGCACCCACCGGGTCGTTGACCCCGGTGATCGGTCCGGTCGACCTGCCGGTCCCGGCCGCCATCGACACCCAGGTGTACGCCTACGGCGGCGTCGAAGGCCCGGCCGGCGTGTTCATCGTCGAGGCCCCGCTCACGGTGTGCGCCGTGCCGATCCAGACCACGACGACCACCGCACCCACGCCGACCACCACGGCGGCGGCACCGGCCACGGTCACGCCCTCGTTCACC